>JAJAYG010000064.1 GCA_026786335.1 Chitinophagales bacterium
ATTTACAGGAAAACCCGGCAGGCCTCTTGAAACATCTTCCCAATTGTTACCGGCATCGGCAGAATAAAAGACCCGATTGGATTCAGCTACACCACCGGTTCACCTGTTGTCCAATCTACATTAAAGCCGGAAAATGTAACCCAAAGGTGATCGGCATTCATTGGATCTGTTGTGACATCTGTAATAGGATAATTTGCTGTGGGTAAAGTTAAATTGATGCCATGAGTAATATTTTCCCACTGAAGAGTTGTAGGATTATATTTAACCAATGCAAAGTCTCCATCCATTTTATCATAAGCAACATATTTTCTGGTTTCATCTTTAAGGTTGATATCAAAGGCAACAATTTTATGACCAACTACTTCGGGAATTGAGGTCGGGATATCAGTTCTTAGTGTAGCATTCATTGTGGCAGATCTCCATGCATCTGAAAAATAAAGATCTTCATACCCAACATAAAGCCGCCCCGATTTTGGATGCACAAACATTTTTTTACTGGCAAGTTGTGGATGAGCTATTGTTTGATCAAGCCCGGCAGCTTCAATTGGATTACTTGAAGGTGTACCATCAATGTGGCTCCACCTTTTTAAACCTGTTGGGGCACCTCCTCCACTCTGTTGGCTCAAAGAATATTGATCACCATACTGATAATAGCGATCGAATTCTGTATCGAACCCATCATTGACACTTTCTGCTCTGTACCATTCTAAATTTCCGGTATGAATAGAACTATGTATGCCGTTATCTTGTGCACCACCTGTAATTAATTGTGGGTTATATTCTGTTTGTCCTAATCCATAATACTGGGTGATACTGAGTCCTGTGCCATTAATATTGCTGAAGTTCAAATCACCTGTTTTCTTTTTTGCTATGCCTCCGTCATTCCCGGCAAAAAGTACATCAGTCAATTCATCTCCGGTACTGGTGAATAACGCTAATGCTCTTATGTCCGCATGTGTTGGGGAACCCGAGTATGCTGATATTTTTATAAAACTTGATCCGCCATCCATTGAATACCAAACCTCGTTTCCTCCTGCATACATTAATTGACTATTCTGTTTTGAAACTTCAAACTCAAGGCGATTGCGGCCCGGCGCTACGGTAGCGCCAATACAGTTATAACAAAACCCGGCAGGCGTTGATGAAAGCAAACTCCAACTACCACCGCCGTTGGTGGATTTGGATATATAAAGTTTCCCTCCGGTACTGGTGTAAAAGCAATAGATGTTACCCGAATTATCAAATGAGAGGTTCGCTTTTTCTATGGTTTGGCTCACGGCTGCCAAATGGTCTATGGTTATTGCAGAACTGTTTATGGCAGTTGCTGAAGCACGAAACACCAATCGGTTGTAATATTTGGTAGCATATAAGTTATTCCCGAATGATGGGATAGTAACTGTAACTGTTGAAACTGAATTGTTGATGGCTGCTGAACTGCTCCATATAAGCAAATCGTCTCCATCACAGTCAGCACCGCTAAAAGCAGTTTGCGGATAATAATCTTCAGTTAGCCAAAGCTCAAGATTCGTGTTTGCAGGTTGTGTGCAGGTAAATGAAATCGTCCATGTGTTTCCATCCATAACCAATGCGCCATTCAATGGTTGAACTAACAATTGAAAAGCGTTGCCGAATACCGGTTTAATTTCTGCATGATAGTCACCAAAGGTTCCTTCCCGATACCACTGCGCTGCTCCTGTAGCTGCTCCGTAATAATATGTTGAAGTATTAGATACATTGTTACAAATTCCATTTGGTAAAGGAAGCGATGAAAATAAATTATTGAATTCTCCATAGTTACTGCTGCCATTGGTTTGTTGAAGTACATTCTCATCACCTAATGGTATTGCAACTAAAGACCAGGTTAATCCACCGTCAACAGATTTAATTATTTCTGCTCCGCCGCCATTACCGTTGCCATCACCGCCAGTTACATAAATTGTGTTATGAGTTATGTCAGCAGGATCAAATTCAATATCATCCAAGCTTTCATACAGATTAGTTGACGAAGTATATTTTAAAGACCAAGTTCCATCAGTTTCCTTCCTGAATATCTTGTTGCCTGAAGTGGCAATAATTACATCGGAGCCCGGCTTAAATTTAAGCTGCCCAACTTTTGGCAGCCATACATTCAATGAAGACATCAGCGTAATAAAATTTTCATCTATGATCCAGGGACCTCCATCCAAAGAGTAGCAAATTCCAACTCCATATCCGCCTCTTCCCTGATCCTGAATACTGGTGCCAATCCAAATATCATCTCCATCCAAGGGGCTTACATCTATTGCTTCGATACCCATTGCAGGCAAGTCATTGGTAAGGCAACTCCAATTGGTTCCGCCATCCGTTGTTTCCCAAAGCCCTCCACTGCTGCTTCCTGCTAACAGATGATTTTCATTTTCTGCCCAAACACTTGTAATCATTCCCAAGCCCTGATCTGCTAAATAGGCGGGACCAAGCGATAACCAATCACCTTGAAAATAAGCTGCATTGGTACTGCAATAGGATTCGCGGTTCAGTATAAAATCTCTGAGCGCTGCGCTGATATGATCAAATCTTCCTGCTGCGCCATTGCTTCGGTTGATTCTTTGCTCCCAGAAATTTTGCCACCGCTGGTAATCATCATATTCATCCCCTTCACTTTGATTGGGCAGTGGATGATCTTTAAAGTATTGATCTGTTTGTACTTTTATTTGATTGTAATCAGCATTGCTCTGATACATTCGGCTGTGATAATCCTGACTGTAAAGTACATGAACAGTCATAAGCAATGATAAACTAACGTAAATTGATTTCATGGGCTTTAATTTTAAGGTTACTGAACAATTATGTCACCAGTAGAAACAATATTATTTTTAGAATCAAGTATGCGGTAGAAATAAATTCCAGATGGCACATTAAGAGTCATTGATTGTTTTGCCTGTTTAATTTTATACTGCTGAATCAATTCGCCTTTTAAATTATAAATCTCGAAATTTTTAATTTCTTTATTGAAATAATTTGAAAGAATATTTAAATTGTCGTGAGTTGGGTTTGGAAAAATTTTAATCGAAGAATTATTGGTTTTA
>JAJAYG010000065.1 GCA_026786335.1 Chitinophagales bacterium
AATCGGCTTTTAGATGACGATGGAATTTTTTGTGTCTTGCTTCCTGAATATTCATCAGCAAAACTTATAGCGTGTGGCGGGAATTATAATTTGTTACCGTTCAGGAAAATTATGATTCGTGATAGTATTAATTCAAAAGTCATCAGCACAATTCATTTTTTTGTATACAGGTTTCCCCGCTCAATAAATGAAATGAGAAGTTTTGAAGAAAGAACTTTGACTCTTAAAGATGAAGCGGGTAATTACACTTCAGATTTAAAAGAATTACTTGGTGATTTCTATTTACACTTTTAGTAAGTGCTTCAACTTCATCTGCCTTGTCTTCATTCCCCTACAAAAATTAAGTGTACTGTTGAATTCATATTTCCGTCTGCGCATTTGAATCGGATATATTTGACGTCATCATAAAAATAAAAATTCAAACACCGCGTTTTAACGCAAAACAAACATGACGCTACTACTTCAAATTTCACAAACCGCTATTGATAGCGTAACACAATCAGCAACCACATTTCAAAATGCAACACCGGCTGAGCCATTAAATTTTCTTACCCTACTTATGAAAGGTGGTTGGATCATGGTTCCGCTTGGAGTTCTTTCCCTGCTTGCTGTTTATTTTGCGATTGAAAGATTCCTGGTAATTCGCAAGGCTTCGCGCATCGATCAAAATTTTATGAGCAGCATTCGCGATCATTTGCTTAATGGGAAAATGGATGCGGCACAATCTCTTTGCAGAAATACAAATACACCCATCGCCAGATTATTATTGAAAGGAATAAAAAGAATTGGCAAACCAATTAAGGAAGTTGAATCGGCTGTTGAGAGTGAAGGCAAGCTTGAAATTTACAAGCTCGATAAGAATATGAATTACCTCGGTATTATTGCAGCCATTGCTCCCATGATGGGTTTTGTGGGAACCATTGCAGGCGTAATAAAAATTTTCTACACCATCTCTATTGAGAAAAATATAAGCATTGATATTATCGCCGGCGGACTTTATGAAAAAATGATCACCTCTGCTGCCGGCTTATTGATTGGTATTTTTGCTTACGTATGTTTTAATATTCTCAACAGCATGGTTGATCGTGTGTCTTACATGCTTGAACAGAATGCTGTTGACTTTATTGATCTAATTCAAGAACCTACTGCATGAGATTTAGAAGAAACACAAGAATGCATGCCGAAGTTTCGACTTCATCGCTGAACGATATTATGTTCATGCTGCTGCTTTTCTTTCTTATCTTATCAACTATGGTAAATCCTTCGGTGATAAAACTTACGCTGCCAAAATCAAACAGCAGTGAGCAAACAGTGGCGAAGAAAATGATTTCACTCTCGGTAGATAAGAACCTGAACTATGCAGTGGACGATCAACCCGTTGCCTATCCTGATTTAGAAAGCGTGCTTGCTCAAAAGATTGCGAATACAATTGATCCCACTATTGTATTGAGAGTAGATAATCTGCTCACCATTCAAGATGTGGTGGATGTAATTGACATTGGAACAAAGCTGAAAGCAAAAATGATTTTGGCAACCGCACCCAAAAGATGATATATGGAAAGGGAATTAATGTTGCATCTATATTTAAAATAATTTTTTTCGGAATCATCAGACTATAAATTCGAAATTGAAAATTCGCAATCCGCAATTCAAATGATCGCTCTTAAACAAACTAATTTTCTTAAGCATGAAGTTGACATCAATCCAAACTTCGAGTCGGAGAATCTTCGTAATGAAAGGAAAGCAAAGCTGAACAGTTTGTGGATCACCTTATTAATTCACGGAGCTTTGATTTTACTGTTTATGTATTTTGTTCTTCGCCCACCCGATCCTCCTTTAAGTGAATCGGGTGTGTTTTTAAATTTAGGAATAAGCGATTTAGGAATGGGTGATGTGCAACCAATGGGAAGTGCTGAAGTATTACAAACTCCTGCTCCCGAAAATTCTTCATTACCCGAAAAACAAACTGAAGAGGATGTGGTAACACAAGAAACAAAAGATGACGTTCCTGTAATTCAGAAGAAAGAAGAGCAGAAAAAAAATACACCTGTTGATCAAAAGAAAACGGAAACAACACCCACTAAAAAAACAGAAATCCCTCCAAAGGAAACTCCGCCGAAACCACAACCAAAAGCATTGTATCCCGGTAATGAAACTAACAACAGCACAGGTGAAGGAACTGATAATGTTGCTGGTGATAAAGGCAAACCAAATGGTGATCCGTTCGGGACTGACTATAGCGGAAATCCTGGTGTAGGAAATGGTGGACCTGGCGGATTTGGTCCGGGTGGTGCACCACAATTAGGAATGAGCGGGAGAAAAATAATATTCTTCTCTCCTATTAATGATAACTCACAAAAAACCGGGCGTGTAGTGGTAAATATTAAAGTTGATAAGCAAGGAAATGTTGTATGGGCAAAAGCAACACAAAAAGGTTCAACCACAACCGAAACCTATTTATTTCAACTTGCAGAAGATGCCGCGTTAAAAACAAAAGTAAATGCTGATGCTTCAGCGGCTGAAGAACAATTTGGAACAATCACTTACACATTCAAAGTAAAGTAGCATTGTACTTCTAAGATTGCAAATAAAAAAAATCTGCTATCGAAGCAGATTTTTTTATTAGTGAAATTGAATGCACCCAAGATATTAAGAGTGTAATTTAAAATTAACAGCGTGAAGGTTCAGTTTTCTCTGCGTTGGTTATTTGACCGGGGCAACCCATTTTTTGGGTTCCGCAAGATGAAAGCGCGCTAACGACAGAAAAAATTATTACAGCTAATAATGCGATGATGAAGTTGCGTGTCATGTTAAATTGATTGTTGATTTTTAAAAAAGATAATTTCAATTATTAAAGCAAATCTACTTCTCTTTGCTGTGGTTACAAAACTAAAAATATGACTGTATAT
>JAJAYG010000066.1 GCA_026786335.1 Chitinophagales bacterium
AAACAGTATTGCAAAAATTGAAAGTAATTTTTTCATGAGGGAAAAACGTACAGGAATATTTTAAAATATGCAGAGGATTTTTTTGATTAACAGCTTACAAACCCTTACTTATAAATAAATTTAATTAAAAAGGCGGCTCGTATTGAGCCGCCTTCCTTGCATGGGAGATGACAGTCTTAAAACAAATGAAATCAATGCTGCTTAATCAACTGTTTAGTGTCAATCACTTTAGCATCAGCAACCAAAGGGTAATGGTAAATTCCATCCTCCATCTGTGATGTTTCAATATTCAAATCACTGTAACCACGATTGGTAATTGCTTCGCGAAAAACTGCTCTACCTAACTGATCGGTAAAGATGATGAGAGCTTCATTAATTTGATACTGTTGATGTTGCAGTTTGCGCGTATGTTTTTAATCCAATATTTTTTAAAGTTGCATTTTTATAGGCACTATCATCCACTCTTCATTTCCAAAAATAACAAAGGGCTCCATCGCTGAAGCCCTTTGCAAACTATTTGATAATTAAATTTAGTAACCGAAATTCTGAGTCAGGTTGGTGTTGGCAACAATATCTGCATTTGGTATTGGGTAAATATTGCGGAAGTCTGCAACACTGGTTCCTTCAGCAACGCCGCCTTTCCATGGCCACAAGTAGCTGTTGGTTGTAAATCTGCCATAGCGAATCAAATCGGTTCTGCGTGTTCCTTCCCAATATAATTCTCTTGCTCTTTCATCAAGAATTAAATCGAGAGTTAAATCTGATGAGGTAATATTTGCACTTGAATTTACATAAGCGCGTTCGCGAAGCGCATTAATGTAACCGGTTGCAGTTCCTTCATCACCGCCACCACCGCGTTTAACTGCTTCGGCATACATTAAATACGCATCGGCTAAACGAAACATGGGGAAATCGGTATCCACAAAATTTCCTTGTGCATCACTTCCTTTTACACCAGCCGATGAAAGGTTTTTCCACTTTGCAATCGCATAACCATCAGCAAAAGTTTTAATAGCGGCAATTTGATTTTTTTGTCCTTCAATAAAGAACAGATTGCGAGAATCCAAAGTATCGCCATAAGCAGAAACAGAATCTTGCACACCAAACTTTGCTGTAAAAGCTGCAGTTGTTCTATAGCCGGCCCAACCTCCGTTAATACCAAAATCGGCAGGTTTCATTTTACCACCAACCGGTGCATGAACCAAGAAAGTAGTGCCGCCATAAGTTTGAGTGTTCAATCCATCAGATGTAACCGGGAAAATAATTTCATTGGAGAGATTGTTATCAGTTAAAAACAAGTCGGTATATTTTGGCTGAAGTGTATAACCTGCATCAATTACTTTTTTAGAATAGGTAACTGCTTCGGTATAGTGAGCTACACCGTTATATACTTCGGCATTTAAATATAACTTCGCTAACACCATCCATGCTGCAGCTTTATCAGCACGGCCATATTCATTTTGTTTTGCATCGATCAAATCATTTTCTACTGCCAGCAATTCACTTTCCACATAATTGAAAAGATCGGCTCTTGATATTTGTGTAGGGAATGAAGAACCAGGCAAATCATTTTCATCAATAAACGGAACATTACCAAACAAATCAAGCGCATGATAGTAACTCAATGCACGAAGAAATCTTGCCTCAGTTTGATAGATTGTAATTCTGTCAATATCTGCCTGACTGAAACCGCGGTTCTGCATTTCTGAAAGTTTGCTCTGGCGAATGAATTCATTGCACAATGGAATTTGATAATAGATGCGGTAATACATTGCAGTAACAAATGAATTCTCAGAGTTCCAATCCATTTGGTGAAGCTCAGGAATTCCGGGATCAGCCCAAGCGCAAACCGCTTCATCGGTTGGCAATTCCTGAAGATTCCATAACACACGAACGTATCCACTGAACCCTTCATCAATGCCGCTAATGTCGGCTTGGCCTGCTGGCCCCTGATTACCTGTGATTGCTAAACCTGCATAAAGTTTTGCAAGCACGTTGATATAGTTTGCAGGGTCGCTATAAACAGTCTCGGTATTTAAACCATAATAGGGGCTGCGATTTAAATCACCAAAGCAGCTTGAAAGGGTGAATGAAATACCTGCTATCGCAAGTATTAAAATTGATTTACTAAAAGTTGTTTTCATCTTTTTATGATTTTAAAATTTAAGATCAAGAATGAGTGAATAAATGCGCGGGCGCGGGTAAATGCTGTTATCAATTCCATTGAATACTTCTGGATCTAAACCTGAGTAGCCGGTAATAACAAAAACATTTTGAACCGTTCCTGTAATATTTAAAGATGCTTTATCCTGAATAATGTTACCGAAGTTGTAACCAACATTCAAATAATCCATTCTTACAAATGATGCATCTTCAATATAGTAATCAGATTGAAATTGTGTTTTCTGAAATTCAGTATTGTAATAATCAGTTGAAAGATTATTGATGTAGTTTTTAGAACCATCAACGCGATCATAACTTCCACTGCCTGAGTTGATGTTATTGTAAACATAATTTCCAAAACTTCCTCTCAATGAAAAACCTGCCGACCATTTTTTGTATCGGGCCGATGCATTGAATCCAAGGTACACATCGGGAGCAGCTTTTTCGTAGCGATATTTATCTGCTGCTGTAATAACACTATCGCCATTTAAATCTGCATAGCCACCTTCAATTGGTTTTCCGTTCTCATCATACAATTGTTTGTATACATAAAATGAATTTGTTGGAAATCCTACAGAATGAATCTGAATGGTATTTCCAATTCCAACACCGCCAATTCCGCCGGTCAAAATTCCAAGGCTTGAACTGTCCTGAACTTTAGAGAGCTTGGTAATTTCATTTTTATTATAAGTGACGTTTACACCTAAATCAAAATAAAAATCTTGTTTATCAGCAACAACATAAGCTAAAGTTGCTTCAATACCCTTATTCTCCAAACTTCCAATGTTGGTTAAAATATTATTGGTAAAATTTGTACCTGCGGGAACAGGAATTACAGCAAGCAAATCACTTGTTAAGCGATGATAAACATCAACCGATCCGTAAAGTCTTCCGTTCATGAAACCAAAATCCAAACCGATGTTACGAGTTTCTGTTTCTTCCCACTTGATATTTGCATCATAACCATCGGGGCGCAATACATAATAGAAAGTATTTCCAAACGGAATTTGTGCTGTGCTTGTGCCTTGGGAATAGTTTGCGATGTATGGGTAATCAGAAAAAATATCCTGCTGCCCTGTAATACCCCATCCTAATCTTAGTTTAAGATTTGAAAATACTTTTGAATCTTTCATAAAAGCTTCATCACTGATTCTCCACGCAAATGCCGCAGAAGGAAATAACCCCCATCTTGTATCGGGGCTAAAGCGCGAAGAGCCATCATCACGAAGTGTAAAAGTGAAAAGATAACGCTGAGCAAAAGTGTAGTTCACTCTTCCGTAAAAAGAAATCAAAGTATGCTGTGTTCTGGAAGGAGTGCTTGCAGGAGTAATGGTATCACCGGCGGCATTAATGTCGGGATATCCGAAATCATTTCCATTGGCATCGGTGTAAGGTGTCCATGGGCTTGCTGAAATCCAATCCTGATATGAGTAACCACCTGTTAAATCAAGTTTGCTGTTAATATTTTTAAGATCTTTTGTATAATTCAAATAGAACTCAAGAAGTTTATTGTTTTTGCCCTGATCATATTGAGTTTTTACTCCATGTCGCAAAAAATTTGAGGCTGCATTTGAATCAACGAAAATGGTTCCATTGCTTCTTGTCCAATCACCACCAAGATTAAGATTGGCTCTTAACTCAGGTAAGAAATGAAACTTATAATCGAGTTGAACATTGCCAAGAAATCTGTTCACATTACTCTTGTCGTCTCGTGATTCCAATAATCCAAGAGGATTTTTAGGAGCCAGTGTATTCGGTTTGCCGGTGGTGGGATCGAGCCACTCGAAATAACCATTGTAAGTAGAGGTATCAGAATAAATTGGTTGTGTGGGATCAAATCCTACAGCAGATCCAATAGCACCTTGATCAGCGAAAAAATTATTTGTGTATGAATATTTTGCATTGATGGTTACACTCAAATGATTTTCTAAAAATGTTGGAGTCATGCTTAATGTTGCATTGGCTCTGTTGAATTGCGAGCGCAATAGCACACCTGAATTATACATGTATCCCAATCCAAGGCGATAAGGAAGATTTTTAATTCCGCCTGTAAAAGTTAAATTATTATCACTGCTAATTGCGGTGCGGTAAATTTCTTCTTGCCAATCGGTATTGCTGGTTCCTAATAATTCTTTTTGTTTATCTGTTCCAATGGTATTCACAAGATCTCTGAATTCATCAGCTGTTAAAACATCAACATGTTTGGTAAGAGTAGAAACTGAAAGATTGGTATTGAAACCGATACTCAACTTACCTGAACCGGGTCCTCTCTTGGTCGTTATAATAATTACACCATTTGCAGCACGTGAACCATAAATTGCGGCAGCGGAAGCATCTTTAAGCACAGTAATATTTTCAATGTCTGCAGGGTTAATAAGATTAAGCGCATTTGCCGAACCCGAAACGCCATCATTATCTACCGGTACACCGTCAATAACAATCAGCGGATCGTTGCTGGCATTAAGTGAAGAACCGCCTCTTATTCTTATTGTGCTTCCCGAGCCGGGTGCTCCACCATTAGAAGTTATTTGAACACCAGCAACTTTACCTGTAATCAATTGCTCTGGTGTAGCAATATTTCCTGTTCCAAAATCCTTGGTGGAAAGTGAAGTAATGGAGCCGGTTAAATCTTTGGATGTTTTTGTTCCGTAACCCACTACCACCACTTCATCGAGCGATTGATAGTCGGGTTTAAGATTAATGTCAACTGTTTGCGATTCGCTTGTTGTTGTAACGGTTTGCAAAAACGTTAAATATCCAACATAAGAAACCTGAAGTGAATAAGTTCCGGGAGGAACGTTGGTAATCTCATAAGTTCCATCTTCTTCAGTAGTAGCACCATATTGGCTGTTACTTAGCTGAACGGTTGCATAGGGAACGAGCTGCGATTTTTCATCGAGCACTTTTCCTTTGATTGAACTGTTTTGCGCCCACGAGTCAAAAGTGGAAACTAACAGGAGCATCATGCAAAAAAGCAATTGCGTGGTAGATTTTTTCATGTAGTTAGTTAGGTTTTTAGACCTTGCAATATTAAGTATTCCCTTAATCAAATTCTGAAAAAATAATTCGCATATTTTACATCGGTTCTTACGCTGTTAATTAATTACTTACATAGGGGGC
>JAJAYG010000067.1 GCA_026786335.1 Chitinophagales bacterium
AAAAATCCCCAATGGAATTAATCCTTTCCAACCTAAATTCATTAACTGATCGTAGCGGAAACGCGGAACCGTCCAGCGCACCCACATGTAAAAGAAAATGAAGAAAATAATTTTTGCGAAGAGAACAGCGAATCCAATGAGCGGACCAATTGCAGGGCCAACCAATTCATTCACCGAATCCATACCGGGATAATTATAGCCACCGAAAAATAAAGTTGCAATCACGGCAGATGAAATAAACATGTTGATGTACTCAGAAAAAAGATAGAAGCCGAGTTTCATCGAACTGTATTCAGTGTGATAGCCGCCAACTAATTCTGTTTCACATTCGGGTAAATCGAAAGGTGTGCGATTGGTTTCGGCAAAAGCGCAGATGAGAAAAATTAAAAAACTGAGTGGCTGATAAAGAACATTCCAATGCCATCCGTGTTGCTGATCAACAATTTCTTTCAAGTTCAAAGTGCCGGTCATCATCAGCAATGCGATGATGGAGAAACCCATGCTTAATTCATAACTGATTACTTGCGATGAAGCACGAATGGCTCCCATAAGAGAGAACTTATTATTTGATGCCCAGCCGCCAATCATAATTCCATAAACACCAACCGAAACAACAGCGAAGACATACAACATTCCTATATCAATGTTTGCCACTTGCAAGGCAAATGTTTTTCCGAATAAAGTTATATCGGGGCCCCACGGGATTACTACACTCGTCATCAAAGCAGCGGTCATTGCCACACTTGGACCTAACACGAAAAGAAATCTGTTGGATGAAACAGGAATCACTTCTTCTTTGGTAAACATTTTTACGCCGTCGGCAAGTGGTTGAAAAAGTCCGCCGGGTCCGGCACGATTGGGCCCCAAGCGGTCTTGCATGTATGCCGCAACTTTTCGCTCACCATAAGTTGAATACAATGCAACAAACATGGTGAGTGAGAAGATCACCAGTATTAAAATTAAAGTAGGAAGCAATTCTAAGAACGACATAAGATTTAAGAGGTAAGATTTAAGACAAAAAAATAAAATTCAAAAATCAAAACAGAAAATTGTAAATCCAAATAATAAAAATTCGAAATTGACAACTATTGTCACCCTGAGTTTATCGAAGGGCGCAATTCGCAATCAGGTGACTCCCTCAAACTCATTCCATTTCTCATTGTTTAGTTTGGAATAAAGTTCATCGGGTAATTCAACCGCTTCATCAGAATATTTATTTGCAGTAATCACACTCCACTTTTCCATTTCACGCGGGCCTTCCACTTTCCAATCCTTAACATCAAAATGATCCCAGCGGCATTCATTGCAAATAAATTCCTTCACCTCTCCTACTTCATCTTTTCTTCCTGTTACTCTGTAAACTTCTTCACCCCGCAACCACAATACCACTTTGCCCGAACATTTTTTGCAATCGCGGTGCGCATCCATCGGATTCAAATACCATACACGATTACGGAAACGGAAATGCCGATCGGTGAGCGCGCCTACAGGGCAAACATCGATCATATTTCCACTAAAATCATTCTCAACAGCTTTTTGGATGTAGGTTGAAATTTCAGATTTCTCTCCACGCCATAAAATACCGTGCACTCTTTCTTCAGTCAACTGATCGGCAACCATAGTGCAACGATAACAAAGTATGCAACGAGTCATGTGCAACTTTATATGAGGACCAATATCAATGGGGTCAAATTCTCTGCGATGAAAATCGCTGCGTGTTTTTTCGAGGCCATGATCGAAAGCAAAATTTTGCAATTCACATTCACCTGCCTGATCGCAGATGGGGCAATCGAGCGGATGATTCACGAGGAGCATTTCAACAATTCCTCTTCGTGCTTCAACCACATCGGGCGATGTAATATTTTGAACTACCATACCATCCTGTGCATTGGTACAACATGATGCAACAAGTTTTGGCATTGGTCGCGGATCTTTTGCAGAACCTTGTGCAACTTTTACCAAACATGCGCGGCATTTACCACCACTTCCTTTCAATGAAGTATAATAGCACATAGCAGGAGGAACAATTTTTCCGCCCACTTGCCTTGCAGCATTCATGATGGTTGTTCCTTCAGCTACCTCAATTTCGATATTGTCTATTGTTACTTTGATCATGCAAAAAACTTTTAAGCTATCGACATTATTGATTTCTCTCTTAATCCATAATTTCTATTCATGCATTCTTTCGGCTCCATCACATGCCATTCAAATTCTTCTCTGAAATGCCTGATAGCTGAAGCAACCGGCCAAGCAGCTGCATCACCAAGCGGACAAATTGTATTCCCTTCAATCTTGCGCTGCACATCCCACAACAGATCAATGTCGCTCATTTTACCGTGGCCGTTTTCTATACTATGAAGAATGCGCTCCATCCAACCGGTTCCTTCGCGGCAAGGAGAACATTGTCCGCAACTTTCGTGATGATAAAATCTTGCGAAGTTCCATGTGTTGCGCACGATGCATTGATCCTCATCATACACAATAAATCCACCTGAGCCAAGCATGGTACCTGTTGCAAATCCACCATCGCTCAGTGATTCATAACTCATCAATCTGTTTTCACCTGCTGCTGTTTTTAAAATTAATTCTGTTGGAAGAATGGGTACTGAAGAACCACCTGCAACTACTGCTTTCATTCTTTTTCCATTCGCAATGCCGCCACAGTATTCTTCAGAAAAAATAAATTCTTCCACAGGCAGACCAAGTTCTATTTCATAAACACCGGGCTTGTTAATGTTACCGCAGGCAGAAATTAATTTTGTTCCTGCACTTTTTGCTGTACCAACCTTTGCATATTCTTCACCCGAATTTAAAACTATCCAAGGCACAACTGCAATGCTCTCTACATTATTTACAACAGTTGGCATTCCATACAAACCTACCACTGCGGGAAAAGGAGGTTTAATACGCGGCAATCCTCTCTTGCCTTCGAGCGATTCGAGCAGTGCAGTTTCTTCACCGCAGATGTAAGCACCTGCACCGGTTTGCACAACGAGTTCAAGATCGTATCCTGTTCCTAAAATATTCTTTCCCAAAAATCCTGCACGCTTCGCTTCAGCAATTGCTTGCTCCAAAATTTTTATAATCCAGCGAAACTCTCCGCGCACATAAATAAAAGACAGATTTGCTTCGAGGGCAAAACTTGAAACAATCATTCCTTCAATTAATAAGTGAGGAATAAATTCCATGAGGTAGCGATCTTTAAAAGTACCCGGTTCACTTTCATCGGCATTGCAAACAAGATATTTTGGGCGACCCGATTTTTTATCAAGAAAACTCCACTTCATTCCTGTAGGAAATCCTGCACCGCCTCTGCCACGCAGTCCTGATTTTTTTACTTCTTCAATCACATCATTCGGTGCCATCTTTAATGCTTTCTCTACAGAAGCATAACCTCCATTGGCGCGGTAAACATCAAATGATTTGATGCCTTCAATATTTATTTTATCAAGAAGAATTTTTTTCGACATTATACTCAGTTGTTTTGAGTTGCTTTACTTCTTAAATCATTCAGCAACCGATCAATCTTTTCTTCGCTATCCAAAAACTCGTGATAGTGCATTCCGCATTGTAACATGGGTGCATAACCACAAGCAGCCAAACACTCCACCCGCTTTAAAGTAAACATTCCATCAGCGGAGGTTTCACCTACTTTAATTAATAATTTATTTTGAAGTGTTGAAATTAATTCTTCTGCCCCTCGTATTTCACATGGGCCAGTATGACATATTTCCAATAAAAATCTCCCAACAGGTTGCATGTTATACATGGAATAAAATGTAGCCACTTCATAAACCTCAATTGGTTGAATATGTAACAGCCGGGCGATGTAATCCATTGAATCAACACTCAACCAGTTTCCGAATTCATCCTGAACCAAATGGAGTAATGGAAGCAAAGCCGACTTCTGTTTTCCATCGGGATAGCGGCTAATAATTTCCCTGGCACGATCCATTGCCGCTGGAGAAAATTCAACTTGTTTACCGGATTTTACTGCGAGCATAAATACGTTGGCAAAAGTAAGAACAAATAGCTTGCTTCCAAAGCGTGTTTTGTATAGAATCTACATGAATTTTAAAATATTTATTTAACTTGAAACCTAAAAGAATTTTACTTCATGATTAATAGTGATGGAATTGAAATAAAACAAATTCATTTTTCTTCCTTCTCTTAATAACTAAAAGCTGCTTACTAATTAAAAGGAAGTACCTTACCAATAAATAAAATAGGATCATGAAAAAAAAAGGCAGACTATCAATGAGACACGTGCCATTGATGAACGGGTTTTATATTGAAGTACGAAACAAAGGCTCACAAGACCGCGCGGTTAAAATTAGAAGTATTGACAAACCCGCAATGGAAGTTGCTGTTACACAGTATAAAAGAAACAACAAAGAGGTTACAATTCTTGGAGAGTATAAAGACCAAATTTGGCTTAAGTAGTTATTTACCCAATTCTCATTATCTTTGTGCCGTTGCTTTGAAAAGTATTCGGTAAGCAATCATTCAGGAACTAGCTGAGATTAATATTATTTAAACACCGCTGCTATTATTCAAACAAAGTTTTCAGATTACAAATTATTTTTAAATTTCATTGAGTCAACTTTTGACTTTTATTTTTTAACTTCCCAAATAATCAAAATGAAAACATCAACAAGACGTAAAATACCCGACCCTAAAATGATGGACGGTTTCTACATTGAAGTTCGCAACCGCGGATCTAATGAAAGAGGAATCAAACTTCGCAGTGAAAGCAGAAGTGA
>JAJAYG010000068.1 GCA_026786335.1 Chitinophagales bacterium
GTTTACAGCGGAACGCTTGATGTTATCAAAGGAGTATTGTATACCAAGGACCTGTTGCTTTATATGGTGGAAGGAAAAAATATTCAATGGCAATCTCTTTTACGCCATGTTCATTTTGTGCCTGAAGGAAAAAAAATTGCTGAACTTTTGGTTGAACTTCAGCAGCAACAAATGCACATGGCCATAGTGATTGATGAATATGGAAGAACTGCCGGACTGGTAACGCTTGAAGACATCATCGAAGAAATCATTGGTGAGGTTAGAGATGAAACTGATGAAAGAATTGAGGTTGACTATCAGCAGATCGATGATCGAAATTATATTTTTGAAGGTAAGACCACTGTAAATGATTTTTGCAAACTCATGGGCATTGCAGAAGACTTTTTTGATGAAGTGCAGAGCGAAGCAGATTCTCTTGGCGGCTTGTTGGTAGAAATTCTGGGAACCATTCCCGAACCAAATGAGACCATTGAATTTGGCAATTATATTTTTACTGTATTGGCAATCGAGAATTACAGAATCAGTAAAGTAAAAGTTACACGCAAGTTCCCTGTTGAAGCAGCCAATGAATTGTGGTGAATGAATAAAATTAATTTCAACCCCTTTTTTCTGAAAAACATTTTCTTCTTTTTACTTTCTCTTTTTTTAATTGCCGGATGCAGTGATTCATACACTCCAAAACCCCGCGGATATTATAAAATAGTTTTTCCGCAGCGGACTTATCAGCAATTTGATAACGGCAGTTGCCCTTTTACTTTTGAATATCCAAAATACGGAGTTCTTAATCGCGATACTGTTTTTCTTGATACACTACCCGATAATGATTGTTGGTTCAATGTTACTTTCCCAACTCTTAATGGAAATCTTTACCTGAGTTATAAAGACATTGATAAAAATAATTCGCTGGAGAAACTGATTGATGATGCCCACCGCTTAACATTTAAACACACGGTAAAGGCAGATTACATCGAAGAAAATATTTTGAGCACACCTAACAATGTTGGCGGCGTGTTGTATGATGTGGGAGGAAACGCAGCATCGGCTTTACAGTTTTTTGTTACTGACAGTGTTCATCATTTTCTTCGCGGCTCACTGTATTTTTATTCATCACCCAATGCAGACTCCATTGCACCGGTGGTAAAATTTTTGAGACCTGATGTTTTGAAGTTGATTGAAACTTTGAAGTGGAAGGAATAAGGAATTGAAAATTGAAAATGGAGAATTGAAAATGAATGAATAATGTCTTTGAATCACTAATTGACTATTGACTATTCACCATTGACTTTTCACCATTCATCATTCACGTTTCCCTTCCCTACATCCCCAGCACTTCTTTCATTCTTGCATAGCCACTTTTGCTAACCGGAATTTGTTTACCTGATTTTAATATGGCAACATAATTTTCTTTTTCATAAACTTCAATGCGCGTTATGTGCTGCACATTTAAAATATAACTGCGGTGAATGCGCACGAATTGCAGCGGATCGAGTGAGTGCTCAAAAAAATTCATGGTTTTATTTTTAAGAAAGGAACCTTCGGCAGTAACCACATTTACATAATCATCTGCTGCTTCAAAATAAATTACTTCGGGTAATGAAATGATTTTGATTTTGTTGCCCGACTTAACAACAATGCGCATGTTTTGCGGCGCTGCCTGCGCAACAGTTTCAAGTAATTTTTGTGTTGATTTTATTTCAGGTTCACCACCCCGCTTGGTAATAAATTTTTTAATTGCCGCCTCAAACCGCTCTTGACTAAAAGGTTTAAGCAGATAGTCAACTGCATTTGCTTCGAAAGCTTTAATAGCAAATTCATCAAACGCTGTTATAAAAATTACAGCCGGTGGTTTTTCCAGCAGCTCGAGCATTTCAAAGCCACTGATCTTTGGCATTTGTATATCTAAAAAAATAAGATCGGGGGTATGCTGTTGAATTGATTTCATTCCTTCAAAACCATCGCCGCATTCTGCAACAATTTTAAAACCAGCCATGGTTGATAAACCTTCACGCACCAAGGAACGTGCAAGCGGTTCATCGTCTATAATAATTACTTTGGTCATACTTGTGGAATTATTAAAGTTGTAACAAAAATATTTTCTGCGGCCGAAGTTTTTACCAGATCATTTCTTGCGAATAACAAATACAACCTCCGCTGTACCGAACTTAATCCAAAACCGGTTCCCTTATTTGAACTTGCTGATTGAGCATCAAATGGATTTTGAATTTCAATTTCGAGTTGATTATTATTTGTTGAAACATGAATTTTAATTACTACATCGCCCGTAGTATCATAGAGCCCGAACTTGATTGCATTTTCAACAATGGGCTGCAACAGCAGGGGAGGAAGTAGTTTTTCTTTTTCCGCCTCATTACAAATAATTTCTGTTTGCAACCGATGCCCAAACCGTACTTTTTCAATATCGAGATAGAGTTCGAGCAAATGCAATTCTTCTTCGAGTTTTACCAATTGCTTTTCATCTTTTCTTAAAGTACCTCGCAAAAATTCAGAAAGTTGCTGCACCATTTTTCTTGCTTCATTGGGTCTTGTTGCAATTAAAGCATTGATAGAATTGAGGCTGTTAAATAAAAAATGTGGTTGTAATTGTTGCCGCAGATTCAGTAACTCTGCTTTTCGTTCGAGATTTTCGGCATCTGTTTTTCTTTTTTCATCTTCCTGTTGCTGCTCCTGCCGGTTCCAGAGCACTGATATCATAGCCATCCATCCGATGAGCAAAAAACAAATCGCAAATCTGAAGGGCAATGATTGAGAAACAAACTGCAGGTAATCTTCTTCTTCAAATAAATTCACAAGCGCTGTTCTGCTTATAAAGAGACACAACAAAGAAAGACCAATGCACCATGTAATAATATATTGCCAGCGATTTTTATCGGGCAAATAATACTTGAGTCCGTTGCTCACTGCAAAACATGCCACAACAATCGGCAGGTTAGAAATAATGCTGTCGATCAATGCGAGTTTCAATTTTATTCCTAACCAAATTAGTACGCCGGCATGCAAACCTGAAATCACAATAAAGCAGGTAACAAAAATGATAAGGAGCCTGAAGTTTGATAATGGAGTTGCAGCCATAATTAATTACAACAAGTATAGTGATTTAAGATTTTAAAAAAGTGCCACCGCTTAACCAGGTGGTGGCACAGTCCATTGTTTTTTTTATTGCTGATTAGTAATTATGCAAACATCACTTTTAATAACTCACAATCTCGATTCCGCCAAAGATTGATGTTCCATCAAGTATTAGTATTTTATCACCGAGCGCATTAGCATTCGGCGGACGTTTATCACTGATTCCACCAAATATTGAAGTAACTTCCGATTTAATTTCCCAGTTGCTGGGCACTATCAATTTTGTTCCGCCAAATATTTGGGTAACCTCCAGCACTACTCTTCCTTGAATATCTGCATGAGTGAAATTGATTTCTGTTCCTCCAAAAACAGTTACTACTTCGCCGCCTTTAAAGTTCTTAGACAAAACATTTTTTTTAAGACCGCCAAAAAAAGTGGTGCAGTCAAGTACATCTTCATTTGCCAATACGCCGCCATCTGTTGTTGATGAATTGTTCCAATTATTTTCAGCATTCCATTTACCTCTTTTTGGTTTAAGAATCAAAAAGATTCCCACTGCAATTAAACCCAGTGGCCAAAGGTATTGATGCCACTGCCATTGGGGCATTAAGTCATTCACCAAAAAAATGCTTCCAATAAGAATCATAATAAACCATAATGCATTTTTAAAGTTATTTCTAATGCCACTAATAATTCCTACTCCTATCAGCAGCATGGGCCAGCTAACAAGCCAATGCGGGATTGTGAGAAAGTTAAGTTTTTGAAGAAACCAGCCTGCTCCAATTAATAATACAATCAGCCCGACCCAAATATTGCTGTGATTGTTTTTGCGATCAATTCTTTCCATGATTTTTAGATTTTATTTTACAAATGTAGGTGCACCTCATTCGATTCGAAACAGATATTAGGCAGGTAGGCGAGTGGTGTCGGTGAATAGTGGTAAAACGTCGGTGAGAATTTATTGGGAAATGAAGAAATAAAAAAAGGGAGCTGTTTGCACCCTTTTTTTATTTCAAATTATCAGAGAATCAATTCATGTTCTTGATTATTTCATCACCAAACTCAGAACATTTTAATAAGGTTGCTCCTTCCATTAACCTATGTAAATCGTAAGTAACTCTTTTTGCGGTAATACTTTTTTCAAGGCCTTTGTAAATGAGATCGCTTGCAGCCGTCCAGCCTAAATGTTCAAACATCATTGCGCCTGATAATATTACGGAACCGGGATTCACTTTATCCTGATCGGCGTATTTAGGTGCAGTGCCATGTGTTGCTTCAAATATGGCATGGCCGGTTACATAATTAATATTTGCGCCGGGAGCAATTCCAATTCCGCCCACCTGAGCTGCCAGTGCATCGGATAAGTAATCTCCATTAAGATTGAGTGTTGCAATTACATCAAACTCCTCGGGGCGCGTGAGCACTTGTTGCAAAGTAATATCAGCTATTGAATCTTTGATAATGATTCCTGCCCCGGGTTTTCCTTCAGGAATTTGGCACCATGGGCCGCCATCAATTTCAACTGCGCCATAGAAATTTTTTGCAACAGCATAAGCCCAATCACGAAAGGCGCCTTCAGTAAATTTCATGATATTTCCTTTGTGAACAATGTTCACGCTTTTCTTATTGTGTTTAATAGCATAACGGATTGCACTATGAACCAATCTTTCGGTTCCCAAATAACTTACGGGCTTTAAACCAACACCAACCTGTATGTTTACCTCGCGCTGCGGTGCACCAATTTCTTCTAATTGCTTTTGCCATTTCGAACAAGCTTCTTCAGTTCCAAAACGAATCTTCTTAAATTCTTTTGGAAATTCTTTTTCGAAGAAGTCAAGAATCTTTTTTGCTTCGGGAGTTCCTGCCGCATATTCAATTCCTGCATAAATATCTTCTGTGTTCTCTCTAAAGATTACCATCTCAACTAATTCGGGATGTTTAACAGGGGAGGGAACACCGGCAAAATATCTTACAGGGCGA
>JAJAYG010000069.1 GCA_026786335.1 Chitinophagales bacterium
ACCCATAAAATTATTAATAATGTAAGTAAAAAATAAAGCTTAATCTTATAATCTTATGAATTTATCAAGATTTGGGAGACGTATTTCTTTATAGTATTTCACAATACCTATCTTGACAGAGTAACTGGGGAATCTGCAAAGAACAAATGATTATATTTTTCTCTAAGATATTCTCCTTACAATACTATTATTAATAATGAAAATACATATATATAAAAAGAAAAAAGAAAGGTTCTAAAAATTTTTAACAAAAAATTTGCACTATCAATTTTATAACTGTATTGAAATTGAGATCTAGCAAAACCGTTTTTTCGCTTAAAAACGAAAGCTCGGGTTATTTTTATTTTAGGGGTAAGAAGAATTAGCTCTTGGTTGTATCTTTTTTATCGTCCTTAATTCCGTCTTCAATCTGCTGCTGTACATCAGCCTTTGCACTGTTAAATTCGCGAATTCCTTTGCCAATTCCCTTCATAAGTTCAGGAATTTTTTTACCGCCAAACAAAAGAAGAATTGCAAGAAAAATAAGAATCCACTCACTGCCGCCGGGCATGCTTATAAGAAAAAGATGGTTCATTGTGTTTCGGTTTGAAGCCTCAAAAATAGAGTAAATAATCTTAAAGAATTTGCAACAAACTTTTTGAGCTTATTTATTTGGCGGATGATTCCCTCCTTGTTCACCCCGAGGTCTCTGACTGCCTTGGCCTTGAGGCATATCTTTAATCAGGTTCACTTTAAACTGTTGTTCGGCACGGTAAAGCCGTGCAACTTTTTTTACTGGCAATACTTTTTTGAATTCAACATTATACCTGCGTTGTAAATCGATTTCTTTTTGGCGCGATGCAAATTCATTATCAATCAGTTTACTTACTTCCTCAGCTGTCATAGAATCAAAATTCATCTTTGCACCAAGTAATTCTGATGCTCTTCCTTTTCTAAGTGCATCCATCTCATCCCTAAATTTATTATAAACCGGCCAAAAGACTTTTGCTTCATCTGGTGTAAGTTGAAGTTCTTTGGTTATAAAACCTATTCGCCTTGCTTCAACCTCATCATGGTTTGGCGGAGGTTGTTGTGCGAGTGAATTGAAACCTGAAAGGAATAAGGATATTGTAATAATCATTGCAGCTAAGAATAATCGATTGTTCTTTTTCATGTTTAATTGTTTTTGCTTGAATGAAAAATATTTTCTGAAAGAATTTGTATTAAAGCGAGTTGATGTATTCATTATTAAGATCAGCGGCTTCCATTAAATAATTTACTTCATTGTTTGCAATTACCGAATTAGTAAATGTTGTTGCCTGACTTTCAAGATAAAGGTCAACCACCATTTGATCGGGTAATGCGCTGGCGCTTTCAAGTAAAAGGTAGGTAGTATCATTATTTATGGTTGAAACAAAAGATGGAACTGCAGCTTGTTTAAAAATTGAAAGCGAGATCACAATAAGAACCGAAGCGGCTGCAGCCATCCACCATTTATTTTTGCCTACAAATCTTACTATTCCTTTTTTACTTGTAGCAGAATTGATTTCTTCTTCTTTAATTTTATAAAGAATTGAACCGGGTAAATCATCAAAATAATTAGCTGGTAATTTAAATAGGTGCTCTTTATTTTCTGAAAGAAGAACTTCTTTTGCTGCTTCATTAATTTTAATTGATTCAAGAATGGCCACTTCTGCTTTTTCAAAATAATGTTCAGGAAGCTTAAAGGGATGTTCACGCGAAATACTGGCTAAGCCGGGCGCAGTCTCCATTAATTCAACCTGTATCATTTTATTGGTTTCCATTTCTTTTTCTTTTCTCCTGTTAACTGCAATGGTTGACAGTGAATTAACAAAGAGGTTTAATTCATTTCAAAAGATTAATCTGTTTCCTTTATAAATGCCTCCACTTTTTTAGCGGCAATATGATAGTTCGCTTTTAGCCCTCCCACGGTTGTCCCGGTGATTTCCGAAATTTCTTCATACTTCAATTCATCATAATACCTGAGTTGGAAAATCAATCGCTGTGTGTTGGGTAATGTTAAAATTGCTTCCTGCAATTTCATTTGGATTTTGTTACCGTCACAATAAGTACCCGAGTACAATTTCTCTTTAAGGTCGTCGCCTTCAGAAAGTTCGATATGGCTAAACTTCTTTTTCTTCTGTTCTAAAAAAGTAATGGTGAGGTTGCTTGCAATGCGGTAAAGCCAGGTCGTTATTTTCGATTCTCCTCTAAAACCTGCTAAGCTTTTCCATACCTTAATAAAAACTTCCTGCACCAGATCATTTGCATCATCATGGTCAATTACCATTCGGCGGATGAACCAGTAAATTTTTTTTTGATCTCTATGGAGTAACCAGGTAAAAGCTTTTTCTTTTTTGCTTGCATCATTGAATGCAATCAGAATTTCTTGATCAGAAATTATCTGCTGTTCTTGAAGTAAAGAATTTGAAGTTGACATTTAATAAAGATTTCGGTTCCAACAACTGCTACCGAAACGTGCTGCGTTCAGAAAAATTATTTTCCTTTTCGCTGAACTGCGCGCAGCACTGCTTCAACAATGTTAGGAGTATCGATGCCGTACTTCTTCATCAACTCTTCCGGCTTTCCGCTTTCTCCGAATGAATCTTTAACAGCAACCATCTCAACCGGTACCGGTTTATTTCGTGCAATTACTCCCGAAATTAAATCACCCAGCCCACCGAATATCTGATGTTCTTCTGCTGTTACCGCGCATCCTGTTTTGGTAACAGATGCAATGACAGCACTTTCATCTAAAGGTTTAATGTTATGTATATTTATTACTTCAACGCTAATATTTTGTTCAGCAAGAATGCGAGCCGCTTCAATTGCTTTCCAAACCAAATGACCACAAGCGAAAATGGTAACATCAGTTCCTTCACTCAGCAACTGCGCTTTACCAATCTCAAATTTTTCATCGGCCGCAGTAAAGTTTGCAACTTTTGGTCGACCGAATCTTAAATAAACCGGACCATGATGATCGGCAATTGCCATAGTAGCAGCTTTAGTTTGGTTAAAATCGCAAGGCACAATCACCGTCATTCCCGGCAACATGCGCATGAGGCCGATGTCTTCAAGTATCTGATGTGTTGCACCATCTTCGCCAAGAGTAAGTCCTGCATGTGATGCGCATATTTTTACATTCTTATCGGAGTAAGCAATAGACTGGCGAATTTGATCATAGACTCTGCCGGTGGAGAAATTTGCAAAGGTGGTGGTGTAAGGAATTTTTCCGCCTATGGTTAATCCTGCAGCAATGCCCATCATGTTTGATTCGGCAATTCCAACCTGAACAAAACGTTCGGGGAAATCTTTCATAAAAGCATTCAGCTTAAGCGACCCTGCAAGGTCGGCAGTGAGTGCAACAATGTTCGGATTTTTTTTCGCTGCTTCATAAATGCCTTCTCCAAAACCACCGCGGGTTTCTTTTTTGTCTTTGTCGCTGTATTGATCAAGTTTGCTCATAGTTTAATAGAAGTGGTTTCGCCTGTTTTGGTTTGGAATTATTTTGTGAATGTTAGACTGTAACTAATTCGTTGCAAACCTATTAATTCATCTTTCGTATTTCAACTCAAATAAAAAAAGTTACCAACCAAGAATGATCTTAAGTAGAAATCCAAGAATTGATATCAAGCACAAAATTATTTTCGTCCATAACTCTTTCTTATGGTCTGCATAATTTGAGTGATCTCTTTATCAGTCTTTTTTACTTTGGGTTTTGATTTATCCAATTCACGCGCGAGTGATCTTGCTTGTTCCAGTTTCAATAAATAAAGCATCCTCTTTTGAGATTCTTTAGTGGAAGATTCAAGAATATCTACCGCAGATTTTACGATGGTGTTATAAGTTGTCAAAGACATTGCAATTGTTTTAACAGAATAAATTTTGAAATAGAAATTGAGATGCTTCTTTAAATCATCAAGCGGAATAAAAAGAATTCATAGTTTGATAGAAGTGGTTTCGCCTGTTTTAATTTGAAATTTTTTTGTAATCGTTTCGGTACTCTTCTTTGAAAATTTTGATCTGAAGATCAAAGTGTAATTACCTGCCTGCAAACCTATTGTTTCATTGTTTGAATTTTCATTCAACTGATAAATTTTTACTAACGCATCACCATCCTGCAACATTACCGATCCAATTCCCTGATATGTTTTGCTAATAGAAATTACTCCCGGCAATGGAACCTGAACCGTGGAAGTAGTACTTTGATTTACATCCACATTTTTTATTTGAATGCGTGGTAGCGTGAGTACCTCGAGATCATATTTTCCGCTGAGGAATTTTATGCTCTCATTCAGGTTTTGAACAATCAATGTTTCATCGCTGCCTGCCTGCCGCACCAATACTTTTATTTTTGAGTTGAGATTGTTGTTGATCGTTTTTCCTTCCAAAACAATTTTTAAAAATCCCTGCGAAGCAGGAACATTGACCACTTCAGTTTTATTGGAAGTGAAAACAAGATGTTCGACTTTAATGGAAGGAAGTGTGTGAATTAATAAATCATATTCGCTCACAGGATCAAGTTGCATGGTATCGGCAACACCACGATCAGTAATAGTGTGGTAGAAATTATATTTCACAATGCCGGTTGCATGATCGGTAAAGGTCATGTTCACATCTGTTTCTAATGGCTTGCCATCTTTATCTAATAGATTTACCTGCACGCTGCCCGATGAAAGAACACGGTCAACAACTGTTTTCATAATTGATTTCAATGCGTCAGGACTTTCAGCATTAAAGTAAGTGCCAATGCAATTCATACTTTCGAATGAGGCAGGATTCATATTCAACCCAATCACAAATGGCCGCAGAAAAATTCTTTGTTGTTGCAACTTTAATGAAATTGCACAAGGATCGCCGGTGCATGATTCAACTCCATCGGTAACTAATATCACCACATTTCTCGATCTCACATCATGCGGAAAATCATCTGCAGATTTCTCCAGCGAGTAGGCAATGGGTGTAATTCCTTTTGGTTTAATGGTGTTGAGAAAATTTTTAACTGTGATTGCATTGTGCGAAGCAAACGGAACTTCAAGTTTTGTATCCTCACAATTATTTTCGGGGCTTGGGAACTGATGGCCGTAAACTCTTAGCGCGAGTTGAACATCGGGTTCACCACTCAATGAATCGGCGAGGTCACCGATAATTTTTCGGGCAGTGGTAATTTTCGAAGTGTTGCTCCATGCTTCCATCATGCTTGATGATGCATCGAGTACAAATAAAATTCGGGTAACGGTAATTTGGTTGGCAGGAATTTGGGACAAGGAGTTTTGGGAATGAAGAAATAATGCAAGAAGAATTGCGATGAATATTTTGTTGCCACTAATTGCACGAATTAGCACGAAATTTTTTTTGTGAATTATTTTTAGCTCCATCATGATTGAAGGCAAATGTAATGAAGAGCAGAGTTGGGTTTTGAAAAATGAAAAAGGGAATACACATCGTTCCCTTCTAAACTTCATTGTTTAAAAATTGAATAATAGCAATCATTAAAAATTAACAAAAGCATTTTCTACTTTTCGCCGTAGAAAAGTTTCTGTGAAGCAACTACCAAAAATAAAGTTTGATTGGGATCAGGGAAATATTGATAAGAGTTTCTTCAAGCATGGGATTTCTAATCACGAAGCTGAAAGTGTATTTAATGATTTGCAATTGCTTGTGTTCCTAAACTTAACTTATAGCGAAAAGGAAACACGTTATATTTGCTATGGTAAATCAAATGAAAACAGAACTTTAACTTCTTACTTCACATTTAGAAAAGAAAGAATAAGAATTATTGGAACAAGAATCTCAAACAAAAAAGAACGTTCGCTTTATGAAAACTACCAAAGCTAAAAAGTGGAATGTAAAATCAATTCCAGATGAAGACACCACACTCATGATTGATCCTGCAAGCCCTCTAAATCTTCGGCAATTGATAAATGCCGCTAAAAAAAGTAAGAGCAGCAAAAAAATAATAAGTGCTCACTCAGGTGTATAACCAAAGAAAATTGAAAGTACCTCTATTTCTATGAAAAAAGTTTTCTTTTTCTTGTTTTTCTTTTTTCCAATTGCGACTAAATCGTATGCGCAAACACCTGACT
>JAJAYG010000070.1 GCA_026786335.1 Chitinophagales bacterium
GTGCGTGGCACACCAAATCGCGGCTGGGGATTTTGCCGACCAACCATTGATTTGCAAAATTATTTTGATGCAAATGATCCGCGAAAAGATGCTACCATTATTTTTCTTGGTGAAGTTTTCGACGGAGTTACCATTTTAGGTGACGGAAGTACTCCTGATATAACCTATGCCGATCCGCCGACCAATTTAATTGTGAAAGAAATAGAATGTTACAACCAAAAAATCTGGATACCGGGTACAGGTACTTCCACTCAGTGGGGTACCAATCGCCGATTACTTAGATACGCAGATGTATTGTTAATGGCTGCAGAAGCACTGAATGAAAACGGAAAATCTGCAGATGCACTCACTTACTTAAATCAGGTAAGAGCAAGAGCAAGACAGGGGGATAATTCAATTCTGCCTGACATAATTGAAGCTGAAAAAAATGCACTACGTGATTTAATTTTAAATGAACGCAGATATGAACTAAGTTTGGAGGCAAATCGCTTTTGGGATTTGATAAGAACTGGTAAAGCACAACAAGTACTCGGTACATTAGGATTTATTTCAGGCAAAAACGAATTACTTCCAATACCACAAACACAAATTGATCTTTCGCAGGGAACATTAACGCAAAATCCCGGCTGGTGATAAAAATCTTTTCAATAAATCAATTAAATTTTTTAACCAATTTTTCTTAACCAATTTTTTAACCAATTAAACTTAAAACAAAAATGAAAAACATGAAATGGATTGCAAGTGCTTTAATGGCATTTGTTTTAATTACTGCCTTATTTGAGAGCTGTAAAAAAGATGACCCCGCATTAACGCTATCAGCACTTACAGCAGGTGGCATTGATCTTAATGGCGCATCAAGTGCAACCGGTGTTGCAAGCGATGCTAAGATTGTTGCAACATTTTCAACCAATGTGGATGCTGCTACTGCTAACACCAGCAACATCACTGTTACACGTGATTATGATAGTTCACCTTTAGCAATCACAATTTCAACATCGGGTAGCACAGTAACAATTTCCCATGCTGATAATTTTGATGATGGTGCGCTTTACAAAATTAGCATTAGTTCCGGTTTAAAATCTGATCAAGGTGTTGCATTTAATGCACTTGACAGAACATTTACCACAGGCGGAACATTTGCTCCTGCCGGCGCAATTGCATATTGGAATTTTGAAAATAATTCTGCTAATGATGCAACCGGAGCTTACAATGCAACAGAAGCTACCGATGTAACCTATGTAACATCAAAGAGCACTGTGCTTGGTAATGCTGCCTCATTCAATGGAACCACAACTTACATTGAATATCCAGGTGGACCTTCTTTAATGAACACTGCAAGTTTCTCATTAAGTTTCTGGGTGTATGCAAACAGCGTGGGACATGTTGATGCAAATGGCAACCCAAAAGGAAACTTTGTAATGGGAACAGGTTTCTTTAAAGGATTTCAGTTTGAAATTCCCGGAGATTATGCATGGTGCAAATTAGCTGCTCAATACGATTTGGATACTATTACCCAAGGTGATGATATCTTTTTTCCGGGTGACGGGTTCACCAAAGATAATGGTGGATGGCAGGGAACCACTTTCAATAAAGATTTAACAGCAAGTGGTGGTGTAGCTGCATTATTAAAAGATAATTGGGCACATGTTGTTATCACTTATGATGCTCCTTCTAAAGTTGGTTCCATGTATATCAATGGCGAATTAATGAAAGCACAGGATTTTGACTTGTGGCCTTCTGGTGATCCTAAAACAGGTTGCATCGGACTTAAATTTGATCCATTGGCAACTGATGTAGGTCAGGGTTTTGTTTTTGGTTTTGCTGAAGACAAATCAAGTACATTGTTCTCTACAGAACCATGGGGAAATGTGAATTCACCCGATTCAAATCACTTCCAGGGATTGTTAGATGATGTGCGTGTTTACCATCGTACACTCACGCAGTCTGAAATTACTTTGATGTTTAATTCAAGCAATTAATTTTTTAAAATTTATTAAAAAGGGTTTTGGAGTTTTTCCAAAACCCTTTTTTAATATTAGCCTGTAACAATTAGAATTCATTTATTTTCCAGTTTTAATTCATTCGGATTTTCTTAAGTTTTTGAAATGAAAAACTTTTTAAAAAAAAATATCACAACAAGTCCTCTCACTTCTTTCTTATTTATAATGAAGTTGCTGTTCTTATTTCTTGCATTCTCCACTTTCCTTTCCTGCAAAAAAAAAGATACTGAAAATCCTGCTGCAAACTTTCAACTCAGTTCAATAAGAGTTGGAACTACCCCTTTAAATACTTCCGATGGTTCATTCAATATTAATATTCCTGTTGATCAATTAATTGTTGCAACATTTTCAGAGGCGCTCGATGTAAGCTCACTTTCAAACTCAATATTTCTTATTGCAGGAAATGATACCGTGCCTCTTGCATTTTCATTTCTCGATGCTGATAAAACATTTTCGGCAAAGCCAAATTCAAATCTTAATAACAAAACAACCTACCTTCTTCAAATTACAGATGCATTACAATCTGCTGCCGGAAATTCATTCCCCGGAATAATTATTTCTTTCACTACCATCAATGCTTCTTTAAAAATTGATTCACTCATCGCAGGTGGAAAAAATTTGTTAGTTACTTCAAGAGTAACCGACGTTGACAGAAATTTTTCTGCTATCATAAAATTTAATCACGCACTCGAACCTGCTTCACTAACTCCTTCTTCAATCAATGTTTACAAAGCAGGCCCATCGGCTCCCATTACATGGGCACTTAGTGATTCAAATAAAATATTAACCATTACAGGTACATCGCCATTGGTTCATTTTGAAAAATATACTTTGTGGCTTTCGAATATGATTAAAGGAAGTGGTGATGAAATTTTTGACGGATTCTCAAAAGATTTTTACACCGCCATTGATACTACTCCTAAATTTCCATTGCTGAGTGATGATGATTTGCTTAACACAGTGGAGCAGCAAACTTTTAAATACTTCTGGGATTTTGCCCACCCCACAAGCGGGCTTGCACGTGAAAGAGATATTTCTGGCGATCTGGTAACCATTGGCGGAAGCGGATTTGGAGTGATGGCAATCTTGGTTGGCATTCAAAGAAATTTTATTACCAGACAAGAAGGTATTGACCGCCTCGAAAAAATTATTGATTTTCTTTCTGCCGCTGATCGTTTTCATGGCGCATTTCCGCACTGGATGGATGGCAACACAGGCAACGTAATTTCTTTTAGCCCCAATGATAATGGTGCAGATTTAGTAGAAACATCTTACATGATGCAGGGGCTTTTAACAGTGCGCCAATTTTTGGATGCAAATAATTCGCAGGAAAATGATTTGATCACCAAGATCAATGCACTTTGGAATGCAGTAGAGTGGGATTGGTTTACAAAAAATGGTGAAGATGTATTGTACTGGCACTGGTCGCCCGATAAAGGTTGGGTAATGAACGTGCAGGTGAGAGGATACAATGAAGCATTGATCACTTATTTTCTTGCTGCTGCTTCTTCAACACACACCATTGATGCAACAGTTTATCACAATGGCTGGGCAAAAAACGGCGGCATCATCAATGGCAAAAGTTTCTATGGCTACACACTGCCTGTTGGTGAAGATTATGGAGGTCCGCTTTTCTTTGCGCACTATTCTTTTCTTGGTTTAAATTCAAATAATTTGCAGGATGATTATGCAAACTACTGGACACAAAATGTAAATCATTCACTTATTAATTTTTCATACTGCACTGATAATCCAAAAAATTATTTTGGTTATAGCAATCAATGCTGGGGACTTACTGCAAGCGATAATCCAAATGGTTATGGTGCACAGTCACCCACAAATGATGTTGGAACAATTACTCCAACAGCAGCGCTTTCTTCATTTCCATACACACCTGAACAATCAATGGCCGCACTTAAATTTTTCTACTATACCATCGGTGATAAAACCTGGGGTGATTATGGGTTTTATGATGCTTTTGATCCTACTGATGGTTGGTATGCAAGTTCTTATCTTGCAATTGATGAAGGGCCTATTATTATTATGATTGAAAATTACCGAACACAATTACTTTGGAATTTATTTATGAGTGCACCCGAAGTAACCACTGCTATGAATAAACTTGGATTCACCAATTGATAAAAACAAAACTTCCTTTCATGTCAATCAATAAAAAACTTTTTCCATTACTCGTGCTTGTTACATTGAGTTCATTCATCAAAATCACTGTTGCTCAATCATCGCGTGAAAAATTTATTGACTCTCTTTTGGGCGTGATGACCTTAGAAGAAAAAATCGGACAGATGACGCTGCTTACTTCTGATTGGGATGTTACCGGCCCCACCATGAAATCAAATTACAAAGAAGACATTCGAACAGGGCGAGTTGGAAATATTTTTAATGCATTCACTGCAAAGTACACACGCGAGTTGCAGCAGATTGCAGTGAATGAAACTCGCTTGCACATTCCATTAATGTTTGGCTACGATGTAATTCATGGTCACCGAACAATTTTTCCAATACCACTCGGGCAAGCAGCGAGCTGGGATTTAGCAGCGATTGAAAAAAGTGAACGCATTGCCGCAACAGAAGCGGCAGCAGAAGGAATCCACTGGACTTTTGCGCCCATGGTTGACATTGCACGCGACCCGCGCTGGGGGCGCATTACAGAAGGAGCAGGTGAAGACACTTACCTCGGTTCATTGATTGCAACAGCAAGAGTAAAAGGTTTTCAGGGAAATGATCTTTCAACCAACAACACCATAGTAGCATGCGCAAAACATTTTGCTGCTTACGGTGCGGCCGAGGCAGGCAGAGATTACAGCACAGTTGACATCAGTGAGCAAACTTTGTATAATGTTTACCTGCCACCATTTAAAGCTTGCGTAGATGCAGGTGTTGGAACATTTATGTCATCGTTCAATGAAGTAAATGGAATTCCTGCAACAGGCAATCATGATTTGCTCACAAATATTTTGAGAAATGAATGGGGCTTCAAAGGTTTTGTTGTTACTGATTACACGGGCATTAATGAAATGGTACCGCATGGTTTTGCTGCCGGTGAAAAACAAGCCGGTGAAGAAGCAGTGAATGCAGGAGTAGATATGGATATGCAAGGTGTAGTTTACTATAAATATTTAAAGCAATCAATCAATGAAGGCAAGGTGCCGCTTTCGGCAATTGACAGCGCTGTAAAAAGAATTTTGCGCATCAAATATGATCTTGGTTTGTTTAACGATCCTTATCGCTATTGCAATGAAGAGCGTGAAAAAAAAGTGATCATGAGCAAAGAAAATTTGGAAGCAGCACGCGACATGGCCCGCAAATCAATGGTGTTGCTGAAGAATAACAACAATGTTCTTCCTCTTAAAAATGAAACTTCAATCGCACTTATTGGTCCGCTTGCAGATGACAGGGTTGATATGATTGGTTCATGGTCAGCAGCAGGTGATGGCAAAAAATGTGTTTCACTTTTAGATGGAATTAAAGCAAGGCCCGGAACAAAAGTGGTGTATGCAAAAGGTTGCAACTTTAATGATGATACCACAC
>JAJAYG010000071.1 GCA_026786335.1 Chitinophagales bacterium
AAGTTACTTCGAACGATGCATCGAAGCTGCAAGTGGGTGATGTTCAATATTCATGTTTGCCAAATTCAAACGGTGGAATCATTGATGATCTTTTGGTTTATCGCCTTAGTGATTCTTCATACATGCTCGTGGTGAATGCATCGAACATTGAGAAAGATTGGAATTGGGTGAAGGAAAATAATTCGATGGATGTAGAGATATCGAACATCAGCGATCGCGCAGGACTGCTTGCCATACAAGGACCGAATGCAATTAAAGTTTTGCAAAAGCTTACCGATGTTGATCTTTCGCAAATTGAATATTATCATTTTGCACGCGGCGTTTTTGGCGGCGTAAAAAATGTTTTAATGTCGAACACCGGCTACACCGGCGCAGGAGGATTCGAAATTTATTTTGAAAGTTTGCATGCCGCCGATTTGTGGAATAGAATATTTGAAGCGGGAAAAGAATTTAATATTCAACCCGTAGGCCTTGGGGCAAGAGATACTTTGAGATTAGAAATGGGCTTTTGCCTCTATGGAAACGACATTGATGATACCACTTCTCCCATTGAAGCAGGTTTGGGTTGGATCACCAAGTTCACAAAAGATTTCACTGCTAAAAAAACTATTGAAGAACAAAAAGCAAAAGGCGTTGGAAGAAAATTAGTTGGATTCGAAATGATTGACAGAGGCATTGCCCGGCATGGTCATGATATCTGTGATTCAGCAGGAAATAAAATTGGCGTAGTTACCAGTGGAACACAATCCCCCACTTTACAAAAAGCAATCGGTATGGGTTATGTTCCAGCAGCAAGCGCTAAAGAGGGAAGTGAAATTTTTGTAAACATCAGAGATAAAAATTTGAAGGCGACGGTGGTGAAATTTCCTTTTCTTAAAAAGTAAATTTCCTTTCCTTCTACTATCAAAATATTTTTGTTTGATTTCAATTAATGTTATCCTGAAAAATGGTAACTTTCGGAATGTTATTCTAAAATATTTTTCAATCAAGAGTAAATACCAAATCCGATGAAAACATTTCTCCTCTCAATTTTATTTCTTTCTGCTTTAGAATTAAGTGCCCAGTCAACATGGATCGAGCGACTTGCCCATTCTGGTGATCCTGCAGGGTATTATATTTTTCATGATTCGGTTTGCGGTGTATTGAATAGTGATGTTTGTGCTGACGGAAACTTATTGCTACTCGGCAAAACGCACCAGGATGCTGAATGGAGAGTGTGGAAGATTTCACCTTCAGGCGGTTCATTTCTGTTGAATATTTTTATTGCCAATCATGGTACATTATCTGAAGATGTACCGGGTTCGTTAAGAGCAACGGCAGATTCAGGATTCATTTTATTCATCAATCATAATAGCTGGGCGAATTCAGTGTCCACTGATGCTCGTATTCAGAAATACTCTAAAACAGGAGTGTTGCAATGGACAGTTAACTTCAAATGGAGCATTATAAATTACTATCGACCTGCTTATGATCTTATTCAATCTGCTTCAGGAATTTATTATGTGTTCATCAGAGATTCCATATTTCAAATTGATAATGCAGGCATTGTGATTTCAGGTTCAGGCAATGTTGGTGGCAAGCAATTAATCGAATTAACTGGTGGTGATCTACTGGTACGAGATGACACTTTCATTTATCGAACCGATCTCGCTGGAAATATTGCATGGACGTATTCACCAATAAATATTATGGATGTTGTGAGTTTATCTACCGATGCAGCGTTTGTATGCGGACAAGGAACTCAAGTAACAAAAATTGATATTTTAACAGGCAATGCTTTATGGACACAAACAATTTCATCTTCACCTGTTTCTTCAATTGATGCAACAATGGATGGAGGCGTAATAATCGCAAGCGGATTAAAGTTACGGGCGTCAACAAATACTGCCATGGACGGTGCGCTCACAAAATTAGATGCCTCAGGAAATCAACAATGGAATAAATTATATCCCCTCACTCACTATGGATTAAGTTATGTAAAACAGTTGCCTTCGCAAGATTATTTAACAGGAGGTACTTATACTGCTGTTAAGCTTACTGTTTGCGAAGATGATTACAATGGATTTTCAGCAGTGGTAGATTCTGCAGGCTTTGGGCTGCTTGAAACAGCAGAGAACTATTGGCCCGGCGATGTAGATTTGAATTACTTACTTGATTTTGCAACCGATGGTTTGCTGGTAGGAATTGCTTATGGCGCTACCGGGCCTGCAAGAGATCACAAAAATTTTCCAACCTATGTTTCTACATGGTCAAGCTACGTTAATGATTATGGAAGTGATTGGTCGCAGAGTTACTTGAATGGAATTAATTATAAGCATGCAGATTTTAGTGGTGATGGAATTATTGATGGCACCGATCTCAATTACTGGATTGGGTTTGAACCCTGGCCGATTAACTGTAAACAATCGGGCACCGAACAAATTAATTCATTACCCGATTTTAAACTGATTCCTGAATCACCAACAGTTGCACCCGGCGATACCATGCGATTTTATATTGTTGCAGGAAGTTCAGTTACACCCGTTGATTCCCTCTATGGAATTGCAAGCGTATTAACTCTTAACCCTGCACTTTTAAGCAACACGTTCAAAAATGTTAGCGCATTTACAAGCGGGTTAGGAACACCGGGCACCGACTTGTTGAGTTATTCAAACAACAACTTATTATTTAATGCAGGTAAAATTTCTATGCTGTTTTGCAGAAACGATAAAAACAATATTGTGCAATTGAATGATACCATTGGGGTAATTGAATTAAAAGCAAATTCAAACATCACCTTGCCAACTGCTTTCGATCTTACCATATCACAATTCGCGGGTATGACTTATAATACTTCTTTGGTTGACTTTAATGTACTGAGTGCATCAGTATTAATTGATCCGGGGTATACAGTGGTTGAAAATGTAAATCGTGAAATGGAATTATATCCCAATCCAGTATCGCGGATTTTAAATGTAAAATCTTTTGATGAAGGAATTAAAACTTTTACAATCGCTGATGCGACGGGTAAACAATTGAAATATTTTGAATCTTCTGCTTCCTTACTTCATATTCCTATTGATGATTTGGAAAACGGAACTTATCGCCTAATTGTTTCTTCAAATGGAAATCAAAAAATTTCGGGATTTGTGGTTCAGCATTAATTAGATAAGTCCGAATTAAATTATGGAGAAAATTGAAAAGCTTTTCCTCGCTCACTGAAAATTATTCTCACTACCTTTCCAATCTTTCAAAACAACAACGTGCCCGATAAAGCCACTCTCGATGTTTGCCTTTCACCCGGTTTATTACCGCTCTATCCATTAGATAATAAAGTGGTAGTAGTAATTGATGTGTTGCGCGCAACAACAACTATGTGCGTTGCAATTGATCAGGGTGCTATAAAAGTTATTCCTGTTGAAACTCTTGAAGAATGTTTTAGCTACAAAGGAAAAGAAGGTTACATAATTGCCGGTGAACGCAATGGAAGAAAAGTGGAAGGGTTTGATTTTGGAAATTCTCCATTCGAGTTTATGAATGGTATTGTAAAAGGAAAAACACTTGTTTTATCAACCACAAACGGAACGCGGGCAATACGATTGGCGAAGAATGCACATCAGGTTGTAATCGGTGGCTTCCTTAACTTTACTGCGCTTACCAGATGGATCGTGAATGAAGGAAAAGATACACTGCTGTTATGTTCGGGATGGCGCGATAAATTTAATTTGGAAGATACCATTTTCGCCGGCGCAGTTATCCATCACACACAGGAACATTTTTTAGTTGACTCCGATTCTGCTTTTGCCGCCGAGAAATTATACCTCAACTCGCGACGCAATATGTTTCACTTTGTAAAACAATCATCGCATTATAAACGGCTCGCTCACCTTGGTGTGGTGAATGATGTAAAATATTGTTTGCGCCCCGATCTTACCGATGCAGTGCCGGTGTTAAAAGATGGAGCGCTTGTGCGTGCAAGTATAAAGGATGATCTGGAAGGCGAATTTTTTTCACTCAACAATCAGTTAAAAAAATAATTTTGATCAACCTCTGACGGGGTTTAAAAAAAACCGCCGTCAGGGTTTCAAGCACCATGCTTCGCAACGCACTCATAATTGGCTTCGGAGGTTTTTTTGGAACCATAGCACGCTACCTTTCTTCGCAATTAATTTTTAAAATTTATCCTTCATCATTTCCGCTTGCAACACTGGCGATAAATGTTGTCGGTTGTTTTTTGATCGGAGTTTTTTTTGGTGTTGCTGAAAAAGTAAATTTTATTTCCTTGGAGTGGAGGATGTTTCTCACCATAGGTTTTTGCGGCGGCTTCACTACGTTCTCTGCATTCTCATTGGAGAATGTTCAATTACTTAATCGCGGTGAATGGGGTTATGTAATGCTTTACTCAACAGCGAGTGTGGTTGTTGCAATTCTCGCAACTTACTTTGGAATATGGGTAATGAAAACAGTGCTGTAACTGTAAAATTTTACCACAGAGAACAAAGAGGAAAATAATTCACATAGTTCACTGAGGAAACTCTGTAATCTCTCTGAAATAAACTCCGTGATCTCTGTAGTAAAAAAACACAAACCGTACTTTTGCTTCTCTCACAATTAAATTTCAATGGCATTGGAAAAATGGCTGACTGCTGAGTTGCTTAGCGTGATGGATGAAACAGAAAACACCAAACGTTTCTTTTTCAAAGTGCCGGAGTTGGATACGCTTCCGTTCAGAGCCGGACAATTCATTACGTTTGATCTTCCCATATCCGACAAAAAAATAAAAAGATACCGCAGCTATTCTATTGCATCAGCTCCCAATGCAACCAATGAATTTGAATTAATTATTTCATATGCGCCAAATGGTTTGGGTACCAATTATTTGTGGAATCAAATTAAAGTTGGTTCAACTATTTCTTTCAAAGGCCCGTCAGGAATGTTCACATTG
>JAJAYG010000072.1 GCA_026786335.1 Chitinophagales bacterium
CCCATCAACACAAAAAAAGATGAAAACAGTTTTGTTGTGAGTTTGAACGGTGAGCACGCCTATTTTGCCAGTGATCGCTTGAGCGGAAATAAAAATTACGATCTCTATTATTTTGATTTGTATAAAGAAGCACGGCCCGTGTTTACCACTTTTGTAAAAGGAATAGTGGTTGATCAAAGTTCATCCACACCGGTTTCTTCTAATGTTCAGTTGATTGATTTGGAAACAGGAAAAATTATTGGTGAGTCAATTTCAGATCCTGTCGACGGATCTTATTTAGTAAGTGTACCTAATGGAAAAGATTATGCATTGAACATTGCTGCGAAAAATTATCTGTTCTATTCACAAAATTTTTCTTTAAAAGATCAACCTGCAGAAAAACCATTTTTATTGAATGTTGAATTGAAACCAATTGCAGTAGGAAATAGTGTTGTTCTGAGAAATATTTTTTTTAAGACAGATTCCTATGAACTGGAAGATGAATCGAAAGTTGAATTAAAAGAGCTGCTCAAACTGCTGAATCAAAACGCAACGATGAAGATTGAGGTAAACGGCCACACCGATAATGAAGGTGATGCAACACACAATCAAAAACTTTCTGAGAGCCGTGCAAAAACTGTGAACGATTATTTGATTGCTAATGGAATTTCAGCAAGCCGGCTTTCACATAAAGGATTCGGTGAAACAAAACCAATTGCTTCCAATGATAATGAAGACGGAAGATCGCAAAACCGCAGAACAGAATTTACAATAACAGCTAAATGATTAAGGATGATTGTTCCATGCAATTAACTCTTCTTCATTTAAAGAAAAGTAACTACTCTTCTTCACCACCACTCCATTTTCTATCCACCAGATTGCAGGCCAAGAGCCACCTGTGAGTGATGCAAATGGTTCAGCATTCATTTTTATATGTGGGATGTCTTTTGAATTTGTGGAAATGAAAAAGTCATCTAGGTTTTCATCTTTGCCATTTATGAAAATGAAAAATGAAATCTCAGGATACCTTTTATTGATTACATGAATTTTCATTGCTGCTTGTCTGCAATGCGGACAAGTTAGTGTCATAAACGCAATCACGTGTTTCCCTTTAAATAAATCAATTGGTGGTGCGCCGAATTTGTTTTCCTTTAAAATTTTATTTCGATCGAGGGGGAAATTTACTGTTTCGGGCTGCAAATTTTTTCTTGCAATAAAATCGGGTGGGTTTAAAATGAATGGCAATAAAAGAGATACAACCAAACCCGAAATTGCAATCGTTTTTTGAAAACGATACTTAGCATCACTGCCAATCTTCCATAACAAAATGATCATTGCAATCAATCCACCGTTTTTTAACAGCGATTCTGCGGGCGACATTTGAAAATAAATTCCGAAGCAGCCGCAATTTCCGGTATTTCCCTGCACCATTAATTCAAATAAAAGATAACCAGTGAAAATAATAAGCAGCGCAAGTGATGCAGGCAGCGTTACTTTTTTCATTCTGAAATTAATAATGAAGAAAAGTCCCAGCACCCACTCAATTCCAATTACCGCTCTTGCAATTAACGGCGCACTATTCCATGCGGCAACCCCCATTGAAATAAAACTGAGCTCAAATGGCTCAACAGGAAAAAGTTTTAACGCGCCTGAGAGAATAAAAAAAACTCCCAGAAAAATTCTAAGCAAGGCAAGAACTAATTTCATAACCTAAAAAGTTGTTGTAAAAAAAAAGCTGCGTTCATCACACAGCTTTTTCCAATTGATTGATTCTATTTTAATCAAGTGAGCAAGAACCCCCAAGCAATGCATAAAATGCATTTTGGGTATCACATATTGTGTTTGCATCGTCTTTCTTTGCATTGTTAATCGGAATAATTGTAGTTCCGGCAAAAGGATCAGTGCAAGTGCAGTTATAATCCTTTTTGCAAGATGTTAAAGAAGTAGTTGCAACAACTGCAACTGCCAAAATCAAAACTAATTTTTTCATGTTTTTTGTAGGGTTAAATTGTTTAAAAATGATTTTAATTGCGTCAAATATAGACGAAGAAATTTCAAAACAAAACATTCTTGATAAAAAATAAAGCCCATTAAATTGCAACTGCAGTCCTAACCATAGTCAATTTTTCAAGCAATACTTTCAATTGTGACAGTGGAAGCATATTGGTACCATCAGATTTTGCATTTGCCGTGTCTGGATGTGTTTCAATAAAAAGCCCATCAACACCAACTGCAATTGCTGCTTTTGAAATTGTTTCTATCATGTGGGGTATGCCACCGGTTACACCACTTGATTGATTTGGTTTTTGCAATGAATGTGTGCAGTCCATTACAACAGGATAACCTGTTTGTTGCATAATTGGAATGCCGCGATAGTCAACCACCAAATCACCGTAACCGAAAGTGGTTCCTCTTTCAGTGAGCAGAATATTTTTATTTCCTGTGTCTAAAACTTTTTGTGCTGCGAATTGCATTTGATCGGGTGCAAGAAATTGCCCCTTCTTAATGTTCACAAACTTTCCTGTTTTACCTGCGGCAATCAACAAATCTGTTTGTCTGCAAAGGAATGCGGGTATCTGCAACACATCAACATATTCTGCCGCAAACTTAGCTTCTGTTGCATCATGAATATCTGTGAGCACAGGAACTGAAAGTTCTTCACGCACTTTTTTTAAAATCTTCATCGCAGCATCATCACCAATGCCGGTGAATGAATCATTGCGTGATCGGTTTGCTTTTCTGTAAGAAGATTTGAAAATGAAAGGGATTTGAAGTTCATCAGTGATGCGTTTTATTTCTTCAGCAGTGTTCATTACCAAAGATTCACTTTCAATTACACATGGTCCTGCGATAAGGAAAAAATTATTTCCGTCAGTAAATTTTATCTGTGGAATATTTGGAATCATGACTGCGAAGATAGGTTTGAGTTTTGAGTACTGAGTTTTGTCCCAAGTACTCGCATAGCCGTCAAGCTAAAAAACAAAATAGATTATATTATTTAGTCTGAGAGGGACGACATTATGGTAGTAGCTTATGAGTATAAAATCTGATTAGCCCAGCAGGGGCGACATTATCTTATCAAGAATCAAAGAAAAAAATGTCGCCCCTGCGGGGCTGAATTGAGAGACGGTTGAAATTCCTTCTACCATAATTTCGTTCCTCCGGGACTTCAAATAAAAGTATGATTAGGTTGAAGCGTATGCGAGAACTCGGGCTGAATTTTAAACAACAATACTCTCCCCCACTTTCATCAACAACAATTCCTTTTGTTTTGAAATGAAAAGTTGTTGCGCTTTATGATGATCAATTTTAATTGGTGGAAATGAATCGTAGTGCATTCCGATAATTTTATTGCAATCAATAAAATCACTTGCGAGAATAGCATCATTATAATCCATCGTGAAATATCCACCGATGGGAAGCATTGCAAAATTTAATTTGCAATACATGGGGATCAACTTCATATCCATTGTTAATGCGGTGTCGCCAGCGAAATAAAAATTTCCTTCCTCTGATTCAATTACGAAGCCGCCGGGATTGCCGCCATATTTTCCATCGGGGAATCTGCTGCTGTGTATGGCACTCACATACCGCACACTTCCAAAATCAGTTAAAATTTTTCCACCATGATTTAATCCTTCACCACCATGTAAACCTTTTTCTTCGAACCATTCATTCACTTCATAATTCGAAATCAATTTAGAATTATTGCGCTGTGCAATCTCAAACGTATCACCAATATGATCGCTGTGCGCATGTGAAACCAAAATAAAATCTGCTTTCATTTCCTTTACATCAATTCCTTTCGCCATTGGATTATTGGAAATGAAAGGATCGAATAACAAACGATGCTTTCCAATATGTGCTGCAAAACAACTGTGACCGTAAAATGTAATTTTCATCTCGGGGTTTTGAATTTTTCGTTTTGTATTTTGAATTTTAATAGTTGTATTTCTCTTTCCATCTCCTCTTTAAAAAATCTCTCAACTCATTTTCTCTTACATTATTTCCAGGTTCATAAAACTTTTCGCCTGCAATTTTTTCGGGAAGATATTCTAATGCTACAAAATTGAGATCATAATCATGTGCGTATTGATATTCCTTACCATAGTTTAATTCTTTCATCAATTTCGTAGGAGAATTACGCAGATGAAGAGGTACAGGCAGATCACCTTTTTTCTTTACTGCGCCCAATGCTTCTTCAATTGCAATGTATGATGCATTGCTCTTTGGGGATGTGGCTAAGTAAATTGCGGTTTGGGAAAGAATAATTCTGCACTCGGGATAACCAATTACATCAATTGCCTGAAAACAATTATTTGCGAGTACAAGCGCAGTCGGGTTTGCATTTCCAATATCTTCCGAAGCAAGAATCAACATTCTTCTTGCAATAAACTTTGGATCTTCTCCCCCTTCAATCATTCTTGCAAGCCAATACACTGCAGCATTGGGATCGCTGCCGCGCATTGATTTTATGAAGGCAGAAATTACATCATAATGCTGCTCACCGCCTTTATCATAAAGCGCAATTCTTTGCTGAGCAATGGATGTAACAATTTCATCAGTGATGATTATTTCGCTTGTTGAATCGGAACTGCTAATGGCATCAACTACCAACTCAAAGAGATTTAAAAGTTTTCTTGCATCGCCGCCGCTGATTCTCAGCAGTGCTTCATTTTCTTTGACTGTAATATTTTTTGTTTTCAGAAACACATCTTCCTTCAATGCACGATCAATTAATTGCAACAAATTATTTTTATCAAATTCCTTCAGTACATAAACCTGGCAGCGCGAAAGCAAAGCAGAGATAACTTCGAATGATGGATTCTCAGTGGTTGCTCCAATGAGAATAATAATTCCTTTCTCCACTGCACCTAACAAAGAATCTTGTTGTGCTTTGTTGAAGCGGTGAATTTCATCAATGAATAAAATTGCTTTTCCCGATTTTTTTGAAAGATCAATTACTTCCCGCACTTCTTTAACTCCACTGCTGATGGCGCTTAACGTGAAGAAGGGCATTTTCATTTCATTGGAAATAATCTGGGCTAAAGTTGTTTTGCCAACTCCCGGTGGACCCCAAAAAATCATGGAAGGAATTTGTTGCTTTTCAATTATAGTTCGCAACACTTCACCTTTGCCAACCAAATGCTCTTGCCCAATAAAATCATCGAGAGATTTTGGGCGCAATCGCTCTGCGAGCGGAATATTTTTGTTCACCATACAATCCAAATTTTCTGTAGCAAGAAATGACATTTACTTTGAATGCAAATTTCTGCATTAGCGATTTAACTTTGCAACAAATGTTATATCGCCTTTTCTTAAAACCAATTTTCTTTCTTCTAACCCCTGAAGCTGCACATGCTTATACGCTTATACTTTTAGCATTTGCGCTAAAAATTCCTGGTGGTGAATGGTTGCTTAGAAAATTTTTCTGTTCAACAAATAAAAAATTAGAGAAAGATGTTTTTGGAATTCATTTTCCAAATCAGATTGGATTAGCTGCAGGATTTGATAAAGACGGAAAACATTTGCGTGCAATGAGCACTTTAGGGTTTGGATTTATTGAGGTTGGAACAGTTACTCCACTGCCGCAACCCGGAAATGAAAAACCAAGATTATTCCGTTTACCAAAAGATGAAGCGCTCATTAACAGAATGGGGTTCAACAACCAAGGAGTTGATGTGCTGGCATCTCGGTTAAAAACTTTTCGTGCTGCAAAACATCATGCAATTGTAATCGGTGGCAACATCGGCAAGAATAAAATAACTCCCAATGAAACTGCAATTAATGATTATGAATATTGCTTTGAAAAACTTTTCGACTGTGTAGATTATTTTGTAGTGAATGTGAGTTCACCCAATACTCCCGGCCTTCGCG
>JAJAYG010000073.1 GCA_026786335.1 Chitinophagales bacterium
ACCTTCCTGTATCGTGCGAAAATTTTGTTGACACAAAACGCAGAAATGAATTATCAACGCAATACAACTTGCGCGGATGTTTGGTAGCATCTTTTATACTGTGCGAAAATGCATGTACCGAGCGCATGAAGTATGCATCTTCGGCATAGCCGATGTATTGCTGAATAGTGGCTTTGCCGATTTCGTGCTGCATGCTCTTGAGTGTGTTGTAGAGTTTGTTCACTGTATATTCTTTTCCATTGAGCAACATCTTCAAGAGCAATTTAAGTACACGATCATTGCGCACACGGTGCAACTCCATTATATCGCGGCTCACTACAGTGCGAAAATATGATTGCACAATATCATCTTTCAGCGAATCATCGGCGAGCACCACTTCAGGCAAGCCACCGAGAGAAAGATATTCACGCAGCAACCGCTTTACATGCGCCAACTGCTTTTGATCATGAACAAGATATTTTTCATCCAGATCAAAATTTCTAAACGAAAGAAATTCGCGAAAGCTGAGCGGAAAAACTTTCTGTTCAATAAATCTTCCGCGCAACTCGGTCGGGATTTCGTGTGATGACATTTTAGAATTTGAACCTGTCACAAATAATTTGATGTCGGTTGTTTCATGAATCCTGCGCAGCCACTTACTCCAGCCGGGCATTAATTGTATTTCATCGAGGAAGAGAAACTTCGGTTCTTCACCCCACAGCTCTTCGGCAGCAGGAAGAAGCGCGCTCATTCTACATGCAGAACATAATTTTAACCTCAATATTTCTTTTTTTATTCACAAAGTGATTGTTAAGATTTTTTGAATGAAGATTCTATATTTGTTTTTCAACTTTGCAGCTCAATTTAATTTTATGAAAAAACTGCTTCTGTTTTCTGCTTTCACTTTTCACTTTTCACTTTTCACGATTGCACAAGCTACCAATCAAGATTCAATTTGGCTTGCAACCCACTTCACAAAAGTTGAACGCATGATTCCAATGCGTGATGGAATAAAACTTTTTACCGCCATCTATATCCCGAAATATGAAACAGAAAAACATCCTTTCTTATTGAATCGCACTCCATATTCCTGCGCGCCCTATGGAGAAAATAATTTCACCGGTCGTTTTTCATCACGGGGTGATAGTGTTTATTTCCATCGCAATTACATTATGGTATATCAGGATGTTCGCGGCAGGTACATGAGTGAAGGTGTGTTTGAAGATGTGCGGCCATTTATTTCGGGAAAGGAAAAGCTGAAAGGCAAAGCGAAAGCAACAACTGTTGATGAAGCCAGTGATACCTATGATGCCATCGACTGGCTTATAAAAAATGTGAAGAACAACAATGGAAATGTGGGCGTGTTTTGAATTTCGTATCCCGGATTTTATGCTACTGAAGCTGCACTCAGCAATCACCCTGCATTAAAAGCAGTGAGCCCCCAGGCGCCGGTTACCGATTGGTTTATTGGTGATGATTTCCATCACAATGGTGTTCCGTTTATTAATGATGCATTTGATTTCTACAGGGGATTTGGTGTGCCTCGCCCTAAACCACTTAAAGATTATCCTTCACCTCCTGCAGTTTCTTATCAGGATAATTATCAATTTTTTTTAGCAAACGGAACTTACAGCGAGATCAAAAAGAAATACATGGGCGACAGCATTAAATTCTGGAACGATGTTGCAGCACATCCCAATTACGATGAGTGGTGGCAAGCGAGAAATGCGCGCACAGGTTGCTACAATGTAAAGCCGGCAATTCTTGTAGTGGGTGGTTTGTTTGATGCTGAAGATTGTTATGGTGCGTGGAATCTTTACAAAGCGATTGAAGCGCAATCACCAAATACAAATTGCAGGATTGTTGAAGGTCCGTGGTTTCATGGCGGGTGGAAAAGAAGTGAAGGAGATCATTTGGGAAACGTTTGGTTCGGTGAAAAAACCTCCGACTATTACTGTGAGCAAATTGAGTTGCCTTTCTTCGAATATTATTTGAAAGGAAAAGGGAATGCTGATCAAATAAAAGAAGCAACAGTTTTTGTTACCGGCGAAAACAAGTGGCATCAGTTTGATCAATGGCCTCCTAAAAATATTTCTTCTTCCAACCTCTATTTAAAAGAAGATGGAATTCTTTCATTCATAAATCCTGTAAGATCCATTACACAGTCAGTTGTAACTTCTCAGTCCGCTGCCGACTATGATGAAGATGTTTATGATGTGTACATAAGCGATCCAATGAAACCTGTGCCATACACTGAGGATGTGCATGCCGAACGCACTGTTGCATACATGACCGATGATCAGCGATTCGCATCACGCAGGACTGATGTGCTCACTTATCAAACAAATGTGTTGACCGAAAACATTACGCTCACAGGCCCTGTGATGGCTGATTTGTTTGTAAGCTTGTCAACCACAGATGCAGATTTTGTAGTGAAGCTGATTGATGTTTTCCCCGATGATTTTAAATATCCCGATGCGGCAGAAATAAATTATCCAATGGGTGGTTATCAAATGCTGGTGCGCGGTGAAATTATGAGAGGAAGATTCAGAAACAGTTTTTCAGTTCCCGAAGCATTTGTTCCTAACCAAATAAGCGAAGTAAAATTTGAATTGCCTGATGTTGCTCACACTTTTAAAAAAGGTCACCGCATTATGGTGCAGGTGCAAAGCACGTGGTATCCTTTGGCCGACCGTAATCCTCAACAGTTTATTGATGCGTACCATTGCACAACAGATGATTTACTAAAGTGTGAGATTAAAGTTTATCACGATGCTATGCATGATTCTAAAATTATTCTGCCCGTGCTAAAATAACAGCTCCGTTGTTACCGCACTATCACAATTTTTTCTTTGAAATGCTTTTCACTTGTATGCAGAAAATAAATACCGCATGGGAAATCACTTAGGTCAAGTTTGAAAGTTGAGTTGCCCGATAAATTAAGCTGCCTGAATATTCTGCCTGAAGCATCAGAGATGTTTAGTATGCTGGTTATGGGTTCTGAAAAACTCAAATCAATAATTCCTCTTGAAGGATTAGGATAAATAAGCGTGTGATTGCTGATTTCATTTTCGCCGGTACATATTACAACAGTAATGTAAAATGAAGAATCATTGGTGCATCCATTTACATCGGTATAAGTATAGGTTACTTCATGTTCACCCACGCCGGCATTTGACGGGTTGAATGTATTG
>JAJAYG010000074.1 GCA_026786335.1 Chitinophagales bacterium
ATTTTTTTAAAAAAAGAAACTGATTTATAATTCGCAGTAATTCATTTGAGGTAAATAATTTTCTTCACCACCTTTTCTCCGTGCCTGTCGGCAGGCAGGTTCCCCGAAATAAAATTCACATAATAAATTCCATTAGCATCATTTGCATTTGGTATCCAATGCAATTGGTGTTTGTCTGGTTACTGGCCCCTATCCGGCTCTCCCCAAAGGGGAGAGGGTTGCTGACGCATGCTTTCTGGGACAGTGATTTTTATTTCCAAAATATTTTTTAAAAAAAAGAAACTGATTTATAATTCGCAGTAATTCATTTGAGGTAAACAATTTTCTTCACCACCTTTTCTCCGTACCTGTCGGCAGGCAGGTTTCCCGAAATAAAATTCACATAATAAATTCCATTAGCATCATTTGCATTTGGCATCCAGTGCAATTGGTGTTTGCCTTCGGTGGTGTTTATATTTTCGAGAAGTGTTGCTACTTTTTTTCCTTCCCCATTAAAAATAAAAACTGAAACAGTTTGTGATTGTGTGATTGAGAAAATAATATTGGTTCCCGAGGCAGAAATTGGATTGGGGAAAATATTTATTTCATTACCCGAAATATTTACATCAGCAATTCCAACAGTTGGGAGTGCATCAATAAAAGTGGTCTTCCACAAACCACCGCTTACTGCGCCCGCCCAAATTGTTTGCCCGGTGGCATCATTGGGGTCAACCATGATGGCGCGCGTTCTTCCTCCCACATCCAAGGGTCCGCGTTCGTTCCACACCACTGAAAAATCGGGGCCATCCATAGGTGCTGTTGCCTGAAACATTCCGCGCCCGTGTGTGATGGCTGTGAGTGTTAAATCATTTTCGCGAAGCAACAACATACTCACTCTCACATTTGCAAGACCTGTATTCGATGGTAACCAAACTGTGCTGTCACCTAATAATTTATTGGTATAAAAAACTCCGAGGTCGGTACCGATGTATGCAACTTCGTGATGCACGGGATGCAGCACAATCCAATTCACAGGAAGGTTTGGTAAATCGCCATCTTGATTTTGCCAGGTGGTGCCGGCGCTTGCTGCGTTGTATGATTCCCAGATATTTTTAATTCCGTAGTTGCTGTATGTTGCGAGTACGTGATTTACATCGAGCGGATCAACCCATATACTTGCGCAAAAAGAATTTGGTAATTGGTTGGAAGGGTCGCAGTCTTTTTTAAGATAGGTTGATCCTGTAGTGTCGGCTCCTTCAATTCTATAAATATTTCCGCTGCTGTTTCTACCGATAAAAACTGTATGCGGTTTACTCTTGGAAGAAGCAATTGCTGTTATGCCTGATGTGGTAAATGTTGCCTGCGTCCATTCAGATTTATTTGCAGTGGATGCATTGCTGAGCCGCCACAATCCTTTGTTGCTTCCCATGTTAAGAATATCCTTATCGGCAACATCGAGTGCGAGCGGATTTATGAATTGCACATTGGCATCGGTGAGGTATGGATTGGTGATGGTGTCAGGAATTTCGTAACCGTAATTTTTCCATCTGAAAATTCCATTGGAATTTTTTGATGTGTACATGATTGATGGTTTTGTTTGATTGATTGCACAGTAAGCACCATCGTAACCCGATAATCTTTGGTTAGGACTAATGCCTGCATATCCTAATCTTGTTGACCCATTATCCTGTGTACCACCAATTAATCCAACATCACCTGCAGCAGGATGCATATCACCTGCATAATATTGTGTAACGCGGTAACCATAATTGCGCTCATAAATATTTGGGAAATCATTTGTAAAATTTCCGCTTTTCCAAATTCCTCCATCGCAACCAAAATAAACGGTATCAGAATTTCTAAAAACAATTGCATGTTCATCAACATGCACATACTGATAGCCGGCAGAATCCGATTTGCCGTGTGTGAGTTTTTGCCAGCTGTCACCACCATCACGTGTGCGCCAAAAATGCCAGCCGCCACCTACCAATGTGTTGGCATCATTGGGATCAACAGCAAGAACTAAATCGTACCACGCTTGAAAGTGTGCGAACATAGTATCGGAGCCACCCGGAGTTGAAACCTGTGTCCATGTGTTTCCTTTATCAACGGTTTTATAAATTCCATTGATGCTGTAATCGCTGCTTTTGCATGCAACTGCATAAGCTACATTATCATCGGATGCTGCTGTTGCTAATTCAACTCTGTAAATTCCTGTTGTAGGAAAACCATTTGTTTGTTTTACCCATGTTGCTGAATCACCATTTTCGGAATAATAAATTCCGCCGCCGGCAAAAATTCCTACTGAAGCGAATATGCCTCCGTTCTTGGTGAACTCTACATCACAAATTCCGGGATTGCCTACCGGTGATAAAACTTTTTGCCACGTGAGGCCACCATCCTTAGAGCGTTGTAAACCGGCTGCAAGTGTTGCAACATATACATCGCTGGTGATGGGATGCACATCAACATCCTGACAATAATTAAAATCGGAATTGGCAGTAGATGAAAGTTGATTCCAGGTGTTGCCACCATCGTCAGTTTTAAAAACACCGGCACCAATAGCTGCATCGGCATTGTACCAACCTTCGCCGGAGCAGAAATAAAATGTTTGTGTGTGATTGGGATCGTAGGTAAGTTTTGTAATTGCAATGGAAGGGAAAAAATCGTTGATCAACTGCCATCCTTCACCGCGAGTTGATGCTGAAGAAGTGAATGCACCGTCTTTAATTTTTCCATCAGCAATTAATTGCTGATAAGCTTTCCAAATTCCCATAGAAGGAATTTCGCCTGTAGCTGGATCGGCATATCGGGCATTTTCCCATTGCGCTCTTTCGATGGGTGATTCCTGATCACCACCACCTTCATTCAATACTATGTTTTGATTTTTTTCTTTTTGGAAACCTGCCTGCCGGTAGGCAAGGAGAAAAACAAGCGTTGCAGCAATAATAAAAATTGAAGAGTAAAGTATTTTCATTCAAATTATTTTGTGGTGAATAAAGGTAAAGGAAAAAAGTTGACAGTCGACAGTTGAAAATTGAAAGTTGAAATTATGAATTTGAAATGAAAGATTGTTGTTAATTAATTGTCCATTGTCAATTGTCAATTATCAATTATCAATTAAAGAATCAGTTTCCCACTTTTGATTTTAATGGATTTCTTGCGCCTTCAATTTTGTGAACTTCGGCTCGAATGGATCCTACAATGATTGGTGATTCAACAAGCACAGGAATTTTGTTATCATCATCAGTAACCCAAACACTCATTTCATCGCCCTGTTTAAATATTGTTCCTTCAATCAATCGCGGACTAAACTTGATGCAGTTAAAAGTACCGAGTGAAGTTTTTATTTGTTCCTTTCCATTGTATTTAATAAAAATGTGATAGACCGAATCGTCGAGAAACATATTCATGGGTATGGTATCATTTGGTTTAAGGTTTTTAAAATCAATGTTGCGTGCAAAATAAATTGCAGACAAAACATCCTGAATGCAATTGGGGATATCAAAAGTTCCATGAGTAGAAATTGCTTTTCCTTCGGCATGTTTAAAGGTGACGTTGTTATAAATTTTATAACCGCCTTCGTCAACATTGCGTACAAACTTTAATGGTTGCAAAGTTTCCTTATCAATAAAACTTTCGTAGGTATCGCGCACTTTGTAAAACCAGTCGTAAGATTTATAAGTGGTGCCCGATCCAATTACGTGGTAAACATTTTTTGTTCCATACACGCCGCCGGTTACTGCGAATGAAACTTCCCCTGCATTGATCCAGAGCGAATTCCAGTTGTAGACCACTTTGTATGTAATGGTTTCACCCGCATTAAATGCTTTGTTTACTACTGTGCAATCGTTGTTTGACTGCGCTGTAATAATCATTGAATGAAAGGATATTAATAAAACACTGATCAATCGAATCAACTTCATAAATTAATTTTATAACAACTGCTAAAGTAAAAAACATACCAAGAAGCTAAAAGTTTGAAAATAGAAATCGGAAAATGGGAGTTGAATGTTAGATTTGAATTTTTAAATTTTTTTTTAGGCAGTAAATTATTTTTGTAATGAAGAAAACAATTCTTGGCATTGATCCGGGTACAAATGTTTTAGGGTTTGCAATTATTTTGGTGGAAGGAAATAAAATGAAGTTGCTCGAGATGGATGTGTTGCGCATGAAAAAATCGGGTACCCATCATGATAAATTGAAAGAAATATTTTGGGGTATTGATTCAATCATTAATAAACATAAACCTGATGAGATGGCGATTGAGGCACCTTTCTTTGGAAAGAATGTGCAGTCGATGCTTAAGCTTGGAAGAGCGCAGGGTGTTGCAATTTCTGTTGCACTAAGTCATAATATTTTGGTTTCTGAATATTCGCCAAGGAAAATTAAACAGAGTATAACCGGCAATGGTAATTCTGCTAAAGAACAAGTGGCAGCTATTCTTTCTCAGCTTTTGCAATTTGAACACAAACATTTATTGTTGGATGCAACCGATGCATTAGGTGTTGCTGTTTGCCATCACTTTCAGTTTCAGATTCCTACTGCATTAGCCAAAAATAAAATTAGCGGGTGGAAGAAGTTTGTGGCGCTAAATCCAGAGAGAGTAAAATAACTTTTCTATAAAAAAGATTTAATGGATGCAGCTATTGATGCAAGCTCATCATTATCAATTTTTAATTTAGGGCGGGTAAAATTGATATCGTCAACAGTTTGTAATGGCACAAGATGAATGTGGGCATGAGGAACCTCAAGACCAATTACCGCAACGCCGATTCTTTTGCAGGGGATTGCTTTTTCAATTGCGATTGAAATTTTTTTTGAGAAGAGAAAAAGGTGTTGCAATAAATCATCATCAAGATTGAAGAGGTAATCAATTTCCTTTTTGGGAACTATGAGCACGTGCCCTTTTACTAAGGGGAACACATCGAGAAATGCAATGCAATATTCATCTTCGGCAATAATGTTTGCAGGAATTTCGCGGTTGATTATTTTAGAGAAGATGGAGGGCAATTTTGGAGGATTGAATATTTTGAACTGGCGTTAAATTTTAATATCAATCACCTTAAGTTTCATTTTACCAGATGGTACATCTATTTCGGCGATGTCGCCTTTTACTTTTCCAAGTAATCCTTTTCCGATTGGTGATGAGATAGAAATTTTTCCGCTCTTGAGGTCGGCTTCATTTTCTGAGACGAGCATAAAATTTAACTCTTGTTTGTTAGCGATGTTTTTGAGTTTAACTTTTGAGAGTAGCATTACTTTAGAATTATCAAGTTTGCTGGTATCAACCAATCGTGCATTTGAAAGTGCATCTTC
>JAJAYG010000075.1 GCA_026786335.1 Chitinophagales bacterium
GTGTACATTCCATGCCGAAATAAATTCGCTGGTATAAGCAGTTTGATAAGGCGGATTTAAAAAACCATTGCAATCAAATGTGCAATTCTTTACAAAACTTTTATTAACGGGTTCAATGTTGCCAAGCAAAGGCGCATGGTATGAGCCAAAGCCAATTGCTTTTCGGCAATTAATAAAACTTGCATTCTCTGCTTGTATAATGCCGCCTCCTTTCACTGTACCATTTGGGTAAGTATAATCGGGTGCTGTATAACTTGCTTCATCTGCCATTGCAGCTACGTAAGCATTTTCAATGGTGGCTCCGTTCTTCATCACTAACCATCCCTGATAATTATAGTAGCCCGTGCCGGTGTTGTACGATTGATCTTGTAATGGATCGCCTATTACTTGTATGCCGCTCCATAAATAACCGCAGGAGTTGGTGAGTGTTGCGCCGTCAATTATCAATTTTGCACCCTTATCAACTTTGATGAATGTGTTTTTTGCCATCGAAATAATTGCACCATTGTTAATGGTGAGTGTAACATTTGCTGGAATTTCTATATTGGTTGAAATGTTTCTGTTGCTGTTCCATACTTCGCCGTTGGCGGGGGAAATTGCATTTGAAACATATTGATGCAATGCTGGCAGATCGCTTTCCCAAATGCCTCGGCCATAAGTAGCAGCCCGAAGTTTACCACCACAATAATTAATTTCCAAATCTATTACCATGCATGCAGGCAATCCTTCACTAAAGCATTCCCATGATCCGTTAGTTTTATTCCATACATACATTCCAACATCAGTACCTGCAAACAGTATGTCATCACTTCCATTATAGTAGGTGATTTTGTTAACGGGAAAATCAGGCAACCCTGCCGAACGATCTTCCCAAATATCATCTACACTGAAGTCGTTATAGTAAATTCTGCTTACTCCCGGATTAGGAATGGTGGGTCCGGGAAAGTTGCCCATTGATACCCAAACACGATTGTTATTTAATGGATCAGAAACCACATCGGTAATTGACTGATTGGTTACAGGCAGGTTTGATGTTTTGTCAACAGTTGCAGGTATATTTAGATCGTACTTAAAGAATCTTTCCGCTTGCTCAGTATTTGTGCCTCTTATTGCAATATATTTTTTTTCTTCATTGTCAGGTGCCATATCCAGTGCTTTGATGGTTCCATATCCTTCATCAATGTTATTTCCATCGTTGTCCGTCATTTTTTGATATGTCCAAATATTTCCTCCGTTAACTGACTTGGCAATCTGATTATACCCAATCAACAAACTTCCAGTTTGCGGATGAATAGTAACTGGTTTTGTAATAATATCTTGCTTAAGGCCTGCATTGGCTGGTGTTGCACTCGTGCTGGTCCAAGAAGATCCTTTATCTATTGCAGTTGATTTTTGAATTTTGGGTGGTGCGCCCAATTGATTCCACACCTCTCCAAAAATAATGTTGCTGTTGCCATTTTCAAAAGCAATTTCATAACCATCACCCGTTAATGTATGGCTCCATCCGGCATTTGATTTTGTTGTGAATCCATTGTCCTGCGATCCCCCTACAATGCTATTGAGGTCAATATCATGTGCATCAAATCCGTAAAACTGTGTTAAGGTTAACCCGTTTCCATTCAGGTTTTTCCATGTAGTTGTTCCATCTGATGTCTTGCTTAATCCGCCATCTGTACCTATGTAAATAACATCATCGTTACCAGATGTACTTGATTGGTATATCAATAACGATCTAATATCTGCATGTGTGTAAGAATCATCTGTGGATCCCCATAAAGCATTGTAACAAGTTTTTCCATAAAAATTATCACCGCCATCTGTGGAGCGGTAAACAATATTGCCGCCGATGTACATAATATCAAGATTGCTGGGCGATACCTCAAATTCAAACTTATTAGTTCCAATTCCATCTGAGCTAATAGTATTGCAAGGCCCATTGTCGGTAACAATGCCTGCAAGCCCCTCGTCAACCCATGTGGTGCCATTATCAGTGGAATGAAGAACATAATTAGCACCTGTGTTAACCAAAGCAAACAGATCAGTAGATGTTGGAACCGAAACATTCATGATTGCCGCACCACTGTTTTTTACACTCACATTGTCAATATATAAATTGCCATCTGTTGCATAATTGTAAGACAAGGCGGCTACTGCTTCAAATACAATTTGATCGTAATAATAACTATCAAGAAAATCTGGATTGCTGGGATGGGGCAAAGAAAATACCGATGAAGTATATGTGCCTGAAAGCGTTGTGCCACCTGCTAAATTATCAATTGATTGTATTTGATAAGATGGATAATAAGGATAGTTTGTGTCGAGATCGTGCGGATTCTCGGTATTGTTAAGATAGAAAGTAACTTTTGTTTTGGGTGGAACTGAATATTTAAAACTAAACTGATATCTGCCACCACTTACCCAAAGGGCATAATCATCCCCACAAGTTTTATTGTCTTTGCATTGAGTAAGTTTTGCAATTGCTAATGGTAGCATTTGATTGGTCATTGCAGCATTCGATGCATCAAGGGTTCCTATTACCCATTTTCCTGAAGGATCTGTTTTCCAATTCTGTAGTGTGAGATTGCTTAAACTGAACTGACTATTAAGAACCGATTCGGGAACTGTTGAGACAGATGGTGTAATCTGCCACCAATGAATGCCATCATACCGCCACATCTGCGCCCCTCCGCTGTAAAGATTACTACCATCAATACCGGTACAATAAATATAATTGCTGTTAGAGGGATTAAACTCAAGATCACTTACAATAAATGATGAAGCATAAGCAGGGTCGCTTGAGATTGAACACGGAATTAATAAATCAGCCCAATAGCCACTGTTAATATTTTTGTGATAAACCTTGTTCCCACTTGTAGCATACAAGTCAGATGTGCCGGGAGCAAATTTTAGGTTGTTGATATAAGGTATTTGATAACCCGAGAAAAAAGTATTTAAAAAGTCCTCATCCACTTCCCATGTAGCACCGCCATCGTTAGAGTAGCAAATTCCAATACCATAGGGGTAAGCATTTTGATTCCCCGATCCGGTTGCAATAAAAATATTGTTTGCATTATTGGGGTCAACTGCAATCGCTTCAATACCAACAGCCGGCAATCCATCAGGCCCATCAGTTATACAAGACCAAATAAGTCCGTTGTCAATGGTTTTCCAAAGTCCGCCGCTGCTGCCTGCAATTAATATATTAGAACTGTTTGAAGGATCTACCCATATGCTTGTTACAAGCCCTAAATCCTGATGAATGAGATCATCGCCATCGGGGCCCAATAAATGCCAATCACCATTAAACAAAGTTGAATTGGTGCATAGCTCTGTTTGACTAAGTTTAAAATGTAACATGGCATCAGTTGCCATCCGGAATGATCCTGCCTGACCATTATAATTTCCAACTCTGGTATCCCATAAATTAATCCACCGGCGATACTGATTTTGTGAATTGCCTTCATCATTATCAAGCAGTGGCTTATCAATATATAGTTGATCCATGTGGGTTTTAATATCATAAAAACTACCCGGCGGATTAAGCATCCGGGTAAAATAATTTTGCGCTTTTACCGGGTGGCAAATTGATAAGGCAGAAAACAAAATTGTGAGTTTTAAAAAATGAATTAGGTTTTTCATGTGATTATTTTTTTTGAAATTAATTTATACTATAACCAGCTTAATTGTTTTTAACTGCAAATTATCTGAATCAAAAATCTTTAAAAAGTAAATGCCGCCCGGTAATTCTTCCCTCATTAATTTATAATCAGAGTTAGAGTTAATCATTATCCGCCGGCACGTTACACCAAGTGTATTAAGTAAGACAGCATGATAACTTTTCCCCTGTTCTGCACCTTCAATTCTAAGTATGGTTTCTAAGGTAAATGGGTTGGGCTTTGCAAAAAGCGTAAACGCAGGAACGTGAATTTCATTTACAGTATTGTAATCACCAATCTCAACAACCCAGGCATCCCAATCATCATTAGGTGCGTTACCGGGATGTGATAAAATATCTCCGTCTTTTGATTCTGTTTCAGCAGCAAACAGAATATTGTTTTGGTCGTATAAAATGCTTGATTGTATGGCATCATAATCATTACCTCCAACCACCAAACTTGAAAGCAAATTACCGGAGGCATCTAATTTAACATTCCAGATATTGATATTGGCATAAGGTGTAGAGACATCGCCATCGTGTGAATTGGTATTCCCTGTTACCATAATTGAGCCATCGGGTAATTCATGAATAGGCCTAAAGTTATCCTCTGATGTTCCCCCAAGCACCTTTACCCATATAAAATTCCCTGCAGAATCAACCCTGAAAACCAAACCGTCACCACCTCCATGGTAACCGGTTGAGTTGGTTTCGAAAAGATATGAATAGGTTTTACATGCAATCAAGAAATCACCATTAGCGCATTGAGCCAGATCGGCACCTGTTTCTGTTGCAGGGCCATAGAATGTTTTACTCCAAATGGTATTGCCATTGCTGTCAAGCATAAGTAACCAAACATCTGAACCACCGATAGTAAAGTTTTCAAGATCATAATCTGTTGATGAGGTATTACAGCTCAATAAATATTTGCCTTTTGTTGTTTCAATACCATCAATAACCTGATCGAAATTTGTTCCGCCTAATACGCGGTTCCATTGAATTGCACCTTGAGAATCAATTTTTATAACCCATCCATCATTGTAGTACCAAGGCGAGTAATTAAAAGGCACATCACCATCACTCGAATAACTTAAGCCAAAAACCAAAAAGCCGCCATCAATTGTTGCAGTAATTCCGTTCAAGTATTCTGTACTACTACCACCATAACATTTTTGCCAATGGATAACACCATTGCTGTCCAATTTAAAAATCCAAAAATCCCGATCACCATGATTACCTGATACGTCTCCGTCATTCGAATAAGTATCAGCTCCAATAATACATCCACCATCTAATGTAGCAGCAATACCATAAGCAGCATCACCCAAACTTCCACCATAGCACATCTTCCATAAAAAATTTTTATGCTTATCAAACCTTACCACCCATACATCGGCATTGTCATATACATTGGCACAGGTATCATTTAGTTTCGGGCTTGTGCTTCCGGCAAAATAGAAACCGCCATCACTTGCAAGGCAAATTGCATTCGGGTTTTCAATGAGGGAATCGCCTACGGTAGTTTGCCAAAGGATTGCGGGCTGAGCATAAGAAGCAGTTGCTCCGAAGAAGTGCATAAAAACAAAGAAAACGAGAGAGAAAAAAATATTTTTCATTGCAAGCAATTTTTAGAAAAGGTTTATCAATACGCTGCATAAGCCCTTAATACTTTACCAAACCTAAGAATGTTTTGGTGGTATAAAAATTAAAGTTTGAAAATGCATCATGCACGCGATGTACATTCCAAGCCGAAATAAATTCGCTGGTATAAGAAGTTTGATAAGGCGGATTTAAAAAACCATTGCAATCAAAAGTGCAATGTTTTACAAAACTTTTATTAACGGGTTCAATGTTATTGCCAATAGGCGGCGCATGGTAAGAGCCAAAGCCAATTGCTTTTCGGCAATTGATAAAACTTGAATTGTCTGCTTGTATTATGCCGCCGCCTTTAGTTCCGTTTCCATTGGGGTAAGTATAATCAGGTGTAGTGTAACTCGCTTCATCTGCCATTGCTCCTATGTAAGCATTTTCAATTGTGGCTCCGTTCTTCATCACTAACCAACCCTGATAATTATAGTAGCCGGTGCCGGTGTTGTACGATTGATCTTGAAATGGATCGCCTGTTACTTGTATGCCGCTCCATAAGTAGCCGCAGGAGTTGGTGAGGGTTGCGCCGTCAATTATCAATTTTGCACCCTTATCAACTTTGATGAAGGTGTTTTTTGCCATCGAAATAATTGCACCATTGTTAATGGTGAGTGTAACATTTGCTGGAATTTCTATATTGGTTGAAATGTTTCTGTTGCTGTTCCATACTTCGCCGTTGGCGGGGGAA
>JAJAYG010000076.1 GCA_026786335.1 Chitinophagales bacterium
AATGAGCGCATTGCACGCAATGAATTTGTGGAGTGGCAAGAGGTGTACCATGGTAATTTTTACGGAACTTTAATTTTGGAGATGGAGAAATTATGGGAGCAGGGAAAAATTGTTTTGTTCGATGTAGATGTTCAGGGTGCAATTAATCTCAAGAAAAAATTCCCGGCCCAAACCCTTACTGTTTTTATTAAACCACCTTCGGCACAAATATTATTTGAGCGGCTTCACAGTCGCGGAACCGACCCTGCTGATAAGATCGAAGAAAGAATAAGCAAAGCAAAACATGAATTGGAACTCGAGGAGAAATTTGATCATGTAATTGTTAATGACAATTTGAGAAAAGCACTTTTAGAATCTGAGGAAATCGTAAACCAGTTTATAAGCGCTTAGAATATTTTCGGCGCCATAATGAACCAAGCTAATTGACAATTCGTATTTATTAATTACCGTTTTGCATTTATTCTTTGCTCATAAAAGAATAATGAATGAAATTCGCTAAATATTTTATAATTAATTCGTACATCTAAAAACTAAAATCAATACCATGAATTTAAAAGCTACAAGAATTTTCATTGCCCATATTCTTATCTTATTGGCAGTATCAACTGCTGTTGTAAATGCGCAGGCACCACAAATAAAATGGGCAAAGTGCTATGGTGGCACCAGCACCGATAAAGCTTATGATGTAAACAATACTGCTGATGGCGGTAATATTTTATGTGGTAGCACAACATCATCTGATGGCGACATTACCGAAAATAAAGGCGGCACTGATGCCTGGGTTGTAAAAACCGATGCCGACGGAAATATTGTTTGGCAAAAGACTTATGGAGGCAGCGGCGACGATTGGTTTAAATCAATAATTCCACTTGCAGCAGGTGGTTATATGGCATGCGGTGCAACCAATTCAACCGATGGTGATATAGATTCAAGTCATGGCGCACTCGATTTTTGGATTGTGAAATTGGATGCTTCGGGAAATATAATTTGGTCTGATACATATGGCGGTTCTTCTGATGAAGCCGGGAATGATATCACCAGCAGCGCAGATACCGGATTTGTTGCAGTCGGATATACCTTCTCTGCCGATGGGCAAATAAGCGAGTATAAGGATGGAGGTGATGGCTGGTTAGTTTTCATAAATGCTAATGGAGATTTATTAAAACAGAAAACAAAAGGCGGAAAAGATTACGATGAATTTTATTCAGTATCGGGTACCCAAAACGGCGGCTACATTGTTGCCGGAAAAACTTTTTCGAGCAGCGGAACCGTGAGCGGAAATCACGGCGGCTCCGATGCGTGGATTGCACGACTGAGCAAGCAGGGAACAGAGCAATGGAATGTTTTGTATGGCGATACTGCCAATGATGGTGCATTTGATGCAAAAGAAAATGAGAATGGGAATTTTGTGGTTAGCGGATGGTTTGAAAACGGAAGCGATCTTAATTCATGGCTCTATGAAACAAACAGCTCCGGCGGCTTTGTTTCAGGTAGCACCCATGGTGGTAATGGAATTGAAGAAGCAGGAACCTTGTTAGAAACCGGACCTACCTCTTATACAATTGCAGCTTCATCATTTTCAGATATTTCAGGCGATAAAGATTGCCATTTGGGGGATGAGGATTTATGGTTTTATAATTCAGAACTCGGTGGCCCCATCAACTGGCAGAAGTGTATGGGCGGAACTGCACAAGATCACTCTTCGAGAGCTTTAACAGCACTTGATGGGACTATTGCTGTTTGTGGCTACACTAACTCAACCGACCTTGATGTTGTTGGTAATCATGGTGATTTTGATTTCTGGTTAGTGAAACTTGCCAGTGGTTGCGATGTTACCGCAGCTTTCAATTCTACAGTAAACGGACCGAGTGCTTCATTCACCAATACCTCATTCGATGCTTCAACTTTTTACTGGACATTTGGTGATGGTACTTCATCTACTTCAATTAATCCAACTCATGCCTATTCAGCCGAAGGAACTTACACAGTCTGCTTAATTGCATCAAGTGCCTGCAAGTCTGATACTACCTGTAATGAAATAACTATTACTTGTGTTCCGGCAACTGCAGACTTTACATACTCAGCGAATTATACTTCTGTAGCTTTTTCATCTACCGATCTCAATGCTACTTCATGGTCTTGGAATTTCGGAGATACCAGTACTTCAACGTTACAAAATCCGGTTCACGATTATTTATTGAACGGAACTTACGAAGTGTGTTTAATCGCTTCAAACTTTTGTTCGTCTGATACTTTTTGTCAAACCATTTTTGTGGAGTGTGAACCGGTAGTTGCAAACTTCACTTATGTGATATCAGGAAATACAGTAACTTTTACATCAACCGGTACAGATGCCACCGAATGGAAATGGAAATTTGGTGACAGCTTTAATTCCAATCAACAAAACCCAACTCATACTTATGCCGATACCGGTGTGTACTCGGTGTGCTTAACTGCTTTTAATAATTGCCTAAGTGATACGCTCTGCGTTGATATACATGTGGGATGCGAGCCTATTGTTGGAAATTTTAGCTCGACTGCAAATGGTCTCTCCATTTCATTTGCCGATCAATCGGTAAATGCAACAACATGGAGCTGGACTTTTGGTGATGGCGGCACTTCAACTGAACAAAATCCTACACACGTGTATGCTACGTCGGGAAATTATGAAGTCTGTCTTGCTGCTTCTAATATTTGTTCCGCAGATACTGTTTGCACTACCGTTGTTGTACAATGCCCTGCACTTAATCCGGCCTTTTCTTATGTGATAAATGTATATAATGTTTCCTTCACCGATCAATCTAACGGAGCTACAACCTGGAATAGGAGCTTTGGTGACGGAGCAACCTCAACAGAGCAAAATCCATCACACACATATTCAACAGCAGGAGCTTTTAATGTTTGTTTAACAGTGAACAATGTTTGTTCAGAAGCAATCGTGTGCAACGAGATTGGTGTTGAATGCCCTGCTATCACTGCATTTTTTGAATACGCTGCCGATGCACAGTCTGTAATATTTGATGACCTTTCATCAGGCGCTACTTCATGGAACTGGACTTTTGGAGATGGAGGTTCAGCTACAACTCAAAATACAAATCACACATACGCAAACGGTGGTACTTACAATGTATGTTTGATTGTAAGCAATGGATGCAGCAGTGATACTGCATGTTCAGTGATTCAGATCGAATGTTTACCATTTGCAGCCAATTATGATTTTACACAAGATGCAAACACTGTTCAGTTTACCGATGTGTCGGGCACAGCAATTTCATGGTCATGGAATTTTGGTGATGGCGGAACTTCAACTGAGCAGAATCCATCATACACTTATGCTGCAAACGGAATTTATGTTGCCTGCCTTACTGCAAGCGATGGTTGTTCGAGTAATGAATATTGCGATACGGTTGAAATCATTGGTGTTGCAATTACTTCTTTAAATGGAAATGAAAACAACTTAACTGTTTTCCCTAATCCTTTGAACGATAACGCAACAATTTCTTTTGAACTTAATGCGAATTCTAAAGTAGAAATTAGTTTGAATGATGTTGCTGGAAGATTGATCAAGTTGTTGTTGAATGAAAATTTAAGTGCAGGAAATCATACTGTTTCTTTTAACAGAAATAATTTGGCAGCCGGAGTTTACCTGATTCAAGTTAAAGAAGCAGGAGCAATGGTGATTAAAAGAATAGTGATTGAATAATTATTTTGAATGAGAATTTAAAAAACTCCGGCTAATAAAATCGCCGGAGTTTTTTATATCTACAGAATTTTAAATAACAAAGAGGTTACGTTTTTCATTGCCAAGAATAATTGTGGTTTCTTTGTGCAGCAACATCGGTTAAACACCCGAATTATTTTTTGGTTGATTTATTTTCAACTCATTACTATTTAAATGAAACAAGTAAAATTTTGCTGCACATTATTTCTGGTTTTCTTTTTCCTGAAAACCGCTGCTCAATTCGCACCGGGCGCAGAGTGGGATCATTGCATACCCAACGCATCAATTAAATCTTCGGCAAAGGTTTCAGATAGTTTATTCGCTGTTGCATTCGAAACAAAAACTTGTAATGATTCAACTGCCATTGGCATCAGGGAATACAACAGCGAAGGTGAAATGATGTGGGAAAGAAAATTTATTCCTGAAGTATTGCAATCCAACCATGTCTTTTCAATTCAAAAGATACAAACAGGTTTTATTCTTGCCGGAAGCATAGTTACTCCCGATTCTTCTTTCAATTGCATTTTTAAAACCGACAGCGAAGGCAATCTTATTTGGCAAAAGAAATTTTTCTGCGATACACTTCATGCACCTGTTACAGGAAAAATAATTGAGTTGAGTGATGGAAAATTCCTGTTCACCGGTTCAACTTACACATCACGGCTTTCAGAAGTTTTGGTAATGAAACTAAATTCAACAGGAGATTTGATCTGGCAAAAAACTTTTGGCGGCTCGCTGTTTGATTTTGGCAGAGATGTAACAGTTATTTCAAATGGAAACTATGCTGTTGCAGCAACTGCCGGCTCAAGTGATTTTGATGTAACAGGATATCATGGAGTAAATGATGCATGGTTGCTCATGCTCGATACTGCAGGTACGGTGCAATGGAAAAAAACTTTCGGCGGCTTGTATAATGATGAACCTAAATCAATCGTGGCTTCTGGTAACGGATTTATTGTCTCAGGCATCAGTGAAAGTGATGATGGTGATTTAAATGATCATCATGGAAGCATTAGCTATTTCGACTTTATCGCTTTTAAGATGGATGTTAACGGAACAGTTCTCTGGAAACATTCTTATGGAGGAATGCTCGACGATTTTTCGTCGCAAATGATTGCACTTGATGATGGTAACTTTTTACTTACCGGAAATTCATATTCTAACAATGGAGATGTTAATGATCACCACGGCGAAACAATTTACAATGATCAGTGGAGCATTAAAATTTCAACCGGCGGAACAACAATCTGGAAAAAAAGTACAGGCGGCACAGGAGACGATTGGAGCAATTGTGTTGCCGCACTCGACTCCAATAATTTTATTATTGCCGGTGGAAGTATATCAAAAGATGGCGATCACACCGAAGCTTGTTTTACAAATGAATGCCATGTAATTAATGGCGGATGGTTAGTAAAACTTAATGAGCATTGCGCTTCATTTCCATATTCAAATTTTTCTTATTCGCAAAGCGAAAAAACTTTTTCATTCAGCAATCAATCAACCAATGCGCAGAGTTACTTATGGGATTTTGGTGATGGATATACAAGTGTATCATATAATCCTACACACACCTATGCCTATAGTGGCGTATACAATGTTTGCCTTACTGCAATTGATATCTGCTCTTCAAAAACATATTGTGTAACTGTAATTACCTGTGCCGTTCCTGTGGCTTCATTCAATATTTTTTATTTGGGAAATGAAGTTCAGTTTACAAATACAACCGCAAATGCCGCAACATTCAACTGGGATTTTGGTGATGGAACTTTTTCTGTTGAAGAAAACCCGTTGCACATTTACACGGCAAACGGAAGTTATATAGTTGCGCTCACCATTACTGATTCATGCGATCAACAGAGTATTGCAATTGACACCGTAAACACTTGCAATGGTTTCGTAAGTGATTTTAGTTTTACTGCGAATGGAAATATTTTGAGTTTCACTGATCTCACTTTGGGATTGCCTGTTTCGTGGAGCTGGGATTTTGGTGATGGAAATTTTTCAACCGATCAAAATCCTGTTCACACATTTTTAGCAGGGAATTATAATGTTTGCCTCACCGTATCAATTGATGGATGCGCACCGCAAACAATTTGTAAATCAATTGATGTTTGCCAGCCGGTAGTTGAAAACAGTTTTTCATCATCAGCAAATTTTACCACTGTTTCATTTACCGATTTGTCGGAATTTGCAACATCATGGAATTGGGATTTTGGTGATGGAAATTTTTCTGCCGAGCAAAACCCTTCACACACCTATTTGCAAGGTGGTACTTATACTGTTTGCGAAATTTTTTCCAATGCATGCAACAGCGATACTGTTTGTGAAATCATTAATGTAGAGTGTTTTCCGCTTGATGTAAATTTTAGTTATGTAGAAAATGCACTCAATGTTGCCTTCAACGATCTTGCAATTGATGCAACAACTTGGGAATGGAATTTTGGTGACGGAAATGCTTCTTCACTGCAAAATCCTTCACACAATTTTGCAGCACCCGGAACTTTTGTTGTTTGCGAAATTGCTTTTAACCCTTGTAGCAGCGATACTATTTGCCAGAACATTACTGTTAAGTGTGCGCCGCTTATTGCAGATTTTAGTTTTGCATCCAATGGTCTCAGTGTAACATTTACCGATCTCTCGGTTAGTGCAACATCATGGGATTGGAATTTTGGTGATGGCAATATTTCTGCCGAGCAAAATCCAACACATATTTTTTCGGCTCCGGGAATATACACCGTGTGCGTAATAATATTTAACTACTGCGGCACCGATACCATTTGCAAAGAGGTGGAAGTAAAGTGTGCGACTCTTTATTCTGCATTTAGTTTTATACCAAATGACCTCTCTGTATCATTCACCGATTTTTCATTGAATGCTACAACATGGCAATGGAGTTTTGGTGATGGAAATTTTTCTGCTGAACAAAATCCAACGCACAATTATTTATCTGCCGGTGATTTTAATGTTTGCCTTACAGCAAGTGATGGTTGCAGCAGTGATGATACGTGCACAATCATTCATGTAAACTGCCCTGCCTTTGTTGCATCATTTAGTTTTCTGCAATCGAACGACACTGCATTTTTTACAAGTCAATCATTAAATGCAACGCAATGGACTTGGGATTTTGGTGATGGGAATTTTTCGACTGAAGAAAATCCCTCGCACATTTTTGCGCCCAATGCATCTTATTTCATTTGCCTTGTTTCGGGTGATAATTGTTCTATGGATACAATTTGCGATTCGTTGCATGTGTATGGAGTATCAAATGC
>JAJAYG010000077.1 GCA_026786335.1 Chitinophagales bacterium
GCTATACCGAAGTCTATTCCAACCCCCTTGTACGCGAAACCCAAGCCGGCAGAATATTTTTGTACAGAAGACATCGTAATTCGATCGCTCCATTTTGAATTGAACAGGTAAATATGATTTCTCTTTTCTGACATATATATTCTTATGCTGTGCCTGGCAGAATACTTATCAATATAATTAGAATCGTATGGCAGAGATTGAGATGTTTGAGAATACACGCTTCCACCAAATAACAATGCAAAAAAAGTCAGCGGTATACAAATTTTCAGTAATGATTGATTCATGTTTTTTAGTTTAGTTGCATCTGAATGAAAAATAAGCATCAATCATCCGATATTATTTGTGAATTGTTTTATTAGCGTTACTCTCAATCTTAAAATAAAAGCGCAGCATACTTAGTACAGCAACTTTTCTTTAATAAATTGGCTGCCTGCTTTGAACACAAAAATACCTCAATTTTAATCCAAGTCAGCAAGTGTCAGTAATAAATCGTACTACAGATGATGGAAAAAAAATCTAAGGGCATAAAAAAAATTGCAGTCGTGGGTGCAGGCACTATGGGTTCTGGCATTGCACAACTATGTGCGCAAGCTGGTTTCGAAACTGTTTTGTTTGATGTGCTGAAAGAAGCAGTTATGAAAGGAAGCAAATTAATAAGATATAATCTTTCAATTGGGGTTGAGAAGCAAAAGATTTCGGAAGAAGAAAAAGAAAAAATTCTTTCACGAATAAAAATCTCCCATGACTTTAATGATCTCAAAGCTGATGTGATTATTGAAGCAATTATCGAGAATCTTGAATTAAAATCTGAATTGTTTACAAAGCTTGCAGCAATCAATAAAGATGATTCAATTTTCTGCACCAACACTTCTTCCATTCCAATAACAAAAATTGCTGAAAACATTTCACATCCTCAACGAGTAGTCGGCATGCACTTCTTCAATCCAGCTCACCTGATGAAGTTGGTAGAAATTGTTTCAGGCAAATTCACATCAAAAGAAAACGCACAAACTATTTACAAGCTCGCAATAAAATTGGGTAAAGAACCTGTGATGGTGAATGATGCTCCCGGATTTATTGTTAACCGCATTGGCAAATTATTTCACACTGAACCTTTAAAAATTTTGGAAGAGAAAATTGCATCGGTAGAAACTATCGATTCTTTGCTTATAGCAAGCGGATTTAAGATGGGACCATTCAGGTTGATTGATTTAATTGGTGTTGATGCAAATCTGAATGTCACAAAATCGCTCTACGAACTTTTTAATTTCAATTCTAAATTTAAACCGAGCAATTTGCAACAACAGATGGTTGATGATGGATTACTTGGTAAGAAAACAGGCAAAGGGTTTTATCAGTATTGAAATGATATTCCTATAATTTATTTTTATTTCATAAAATAAGAAACAACATGTACAAAGTAAAAGTGAATGATAAACCGGAGATGAAAATTGAAATTACAGAGCGTGGAATTTCGTTAAATGAAAAAATAATTGACTGGAACCAAATTGAAATTGGAAAAAATCGTTTTCATGTTCTCATGAACAATCAGTCTTTTGTTTGCGAAGTTCTTTCAGCCAATACTCAAAAAAAATCTTTTGAAATAAAAGTAAACGGACAAGTGAGCAGTGTTGAATTAAAAGATAAGTTCGATGAATTACTTCATACGCTGGGTATGGATAAACTTGGATCACACAAAGTTAACGTGATCAAAGCGCCAATGCCGGGTTTAGTTTTAAAGCTGTTGGTAAAAGCAGAACAGGAATTAAAAGAAGGTGATGCTGTTCTAATTCTTGAAGCCATGAAAATGGAAAACGTAATTAAGTCGCCGGGTAACGGAAAGGTAAAAGCAATAAAAATTAAAGAGCGGGATACAGTAGAAAAAAATCAGGTGCTCATTGAACTGCGATAATCTTAGATACTTTCAAAAAAGCATAAATCATTTTCAGGTTCATCTTAAGCTTTATCTGCTCTTACTTTCAGTATAAAAACTACAATCGGCAAAACATGAAATAATCCATATACCTCAAAAAATCTAATTTTGCCATCCTCCTGTTTCTTAACAATTAAATAATGATTATTTTATACAGAAGTATTTTTATTTTAACACTCATCATTTTTTGCCTGTTCAATTCTGGCTTGGCTCAGCAAATGGATTTGGATATTAAGAACTATAAGGTCTCCATTGAAAGTCCTTATCGACTCGACAAAAAAAAAGATATAGCGGTCTGCATAGCTACTTCGGCCCTCTTTGTTACCAGCTATGTAATAAATGGAAATAAGCCCACTCTAGATTCCGCGCACGTTCTAAATCCCGATACCAGTAAAATCCCATCATTCGATCTTTCTGCAATTCATCAATTTAATAAAAGTTTCCAATCGGCAAGTGACCTATTGGAATACACTGCTATTGCATTGCCGTTTATTTCTTTTATTGATAAAAGGGTGAGTGGGCATGCCCCGCAAATTATTGCACTCTATTTTGAAACGCTTGCTATAGATGCAGTAGCTTTTAGCATGGCTAAAGCACTGGTAAACCGGCGCAGACCTTATACTTTCAATACCGATTCTGTAGTTTCACTTTCTTCAAAGCAAACTATAAATGCACAGGAGTCATTTTTTAGCGGGCATACTTCTAACGCTGCCGCAGCTACTTTTTTTGGAGCTAAGATTTTTACTGATCTGCGTCCTCACTCCAAACTGGTGCCTTTTGTATGGGGTGCTGCCATACTTACTCCTGCTTTTGTTGGTTATTCACGCTATAGGGCAGGCAAGCATTTCCCCAGCGATGTTATTACCGGCTATTTAGTGGGAGCCACTATTGGATTTTTGGTTCCACAGCTTCACAAAATTAAATTTGATGATCGCGTTTCTTTCTCCCCAATGTTCAATGGAAAAGGATTTGATATTGCTTACACGTTTTAATTCCTGATTTTTTAAGAGGAAAAAATTATCTTTCGGTTCACAACCGCAAGCGTGCTCAAACATTTTATTCGCAAATTTTTCTTCGAAATAATTTTGCTTTTGCTGTTGATGGTTATTGCATTAGTTTTTCAATTCAATGGTTTATACGGGCAAGATGCGCATGAGTATTTGCACATGAGCAGAGAGTTGACAAATTATTTCTTAACAGGAAATAAATTTTCTTCTGCGTGGTTTCCTGTTTTGTATCCGTTCGCTGCATTTAAACTCAATCTGCTTTTAAATAATGAGATGGTTGCGTTGCAGTCAGTTTCAATTATTTCATTAGTATTTGCATTTTACTTTTTGAAAAAGTTGTTGAGATTGTTTTATGAAGAAAGTGAAAGATTAATATCAGTTTATCTGTTGCTCTTTTTTGCTTTTTCTCCCTATGTATTTCGGTTTGGTTTGCTTTCAATGTCAGATATGTTGTGCCTGTGGTTTGTGATTGCAGCATTTTATTATTCACTTACATTGAAAAATAAATTTTCCTTCACAACACTTGTAGCTGCCTCGCTTTTTTGTGGTGCCGCATTGTCAACCCGTTACATCGCAATTGTGCTGGTGATTTTCCCACTATCAATTATTTCCTATTCAATTATTTTAAAAGGAATAAAATATTGGTGGCTGTTAATTGTGGCTCATGCAATGTTGCTAATGCCCTTGCTGCCCGATTATTTTATTACCGGAAGAATCCTATTCTTCTCGATCAATCATTGGGCAATCAATTTCAATTATGGGTCTGATGCCTACCAGTGGCAACTTGCAAATTTTATAAAAACCAATTTTACGAGTGCCGATGGCGAGCAGCATTACGTGCTGCCGAACATTTTATTTATCCTCACTAATCTTTTTCATCCTGCTTATTTATTTGCGGGAATCATTTTTATACTCTTCATTCAGAAAAAAGATTTTGAAAGAACAGAAATAAAAATGTTGATTGCAGCAGTTGCTGTTTACGCATTCTATCTCGCTGGGCTTAGTTACCAGAATATGCGGTACCTGTTGCTAACATTTCCTTTCATCATCATCATGCTTTTCCCGGCTTTTGTCCGTGGCTATAATTTTTTATTGCAAAGAAATTTTTCATTCAAAGTATTGATAGCAACAGTAATCGTGGTTCAGGTTTTTCTTTTCGCCTTTTCATTCAAATCAATTTATGAGTTGAATATTTTTGAAAAGAATATTGCAGCAACATTAAAAGAATATCCCGGCAATACTATCTATACCACTTCAATCACCGGCGCACTTCATTCATATCAAGTACAGGATTCAATTGTTGACTTGTACAATCTGCCTTTGCAAAATATTTCTTTGCCTGCATTACTGGTTTTTAATGAGCCGGAATTTTCTGATCATTTTAAAAAACTGAAACCCGATGATCAATTTTAGTTTTATTCAGGCACACTACAAACTTGAATTGATGAATGACTTTGATAATGGCTGGAAATTATTTACAATCAACCCGAAGTAAAATCAATACCTGAATTTAAAAACGTAACAATTAAAGTTAAACTCAGATTGCCTTTCTTCGCTCAAAGATTTTTAAAATAAATAAGTATGAAAGAACAGGAACAACTCATCAAACTTTTTGCAGACCTCTACAATGGCTCACCTTGGATTGATGTAAATATTGAAAACACCTTAAACGAAATTAATGCGAAGGAAGCAGCAACAAAGGCATTCCCGAATTTTAATTCCATTTGGGAAATCACCAACCATTTAATTAGCTGGCGCCAAACAATGTTAAAGAGATTGCAGGGAGAAGATGTTGAATCACCCGAGGATAATTATTTTTCTTACATCCGCGATCGATCAGAAGCAGCATGGCTTCAAACAAAAAATCAGTTTGCCGAAACTCAAAATAGCTGGATCACTTCCCTAAAAAAATTGAAGCAAAAAGATTTAAAACACAAACATGAGTTCAGCGCATTCAGTAATTACGAATTTGTGAATGGCATTCTGCAACACGATGCCTACCACCTGGGGCAAATAAAATTGTTGAAAAAATTAGTGCAGCTCAGATAACTGTTTTAAGAAGCAGCTGAACGCCGAAAAAAGCAATTCCAACTCCAACGCATTTCGAAACAATCGTCATTGTGCGATGTGTCATCAGGTGTTTAAGTTTTGAAGCAAGGACAGCTTTTGAAATATCAAAAAAGAAATTGCAAAGGATGGCAGCAATAAAAAATAAAATTCTTTCGGGCTCTGTGTAATCTGGATCAACAATAACAATGCTTACCGCGCTCAGCCAATAAATAAAACTGAATGGATTAATGGTATTGATCACAAAACCTTTAAAAAGGTACAGGAGATAATCCTTGCGCCCTTCATGCACTTCAATTGTTTTAGGATGTGGAATCGGCTTTATAAAATGATAGATGCCAAAACCCACGAGCAATATTCCGCCGGCGGCGCCAATAATATTTTTAATCTGCGGATCTTGTATGAACCGCGCAATGCTCAGGAACGATAAGGTAATAATTGCAGCATCACTCAGCAACACACCCAGCGCAATGAACACAGAGAAGTAAACACCTTTTCGAATGCTGGTTTCAATGATGCTGAAAAAAATTGGACCAAATGAAAAAGCGGTGATTAGCCCCAGCAATGCTCCCTTATAAATTAATTCGAATATCGTATGCATTTAGCTGCCGAAGTATGTTGGATATGGTTTGTAAAATAAAAAGATTCAATCAACAGATTGTGATTTTGTTCTTAATGTCCACAAATATCTTTGTAGCCCGTAAGTAAAATTTCAGATAGATGATGAAACCACTTATATTTGAGCGTAATAATGTTAGCATAATTTTTTTCACAATTAAAATTTAATATCATGAAAAAAATTACTCCCTTGCTATTTATGAATACCGCTTCATTTAGCACGGCCTTTTACTTCGCAGTCCTTCTCTTGCTGCCTAATA
>JAJAYG010000078.1 GCA_026786335.1 Chitinophagales bacterium
ACTATTAACTTCTTTAATTGGCGTCATTATTTTCTCAGTTGCCCCGCAGTTTTCCAAAACCCAATCATAATTCTTCTTGCCTGAAGAAATATTTTCCTGCAACTGATAAAATGCAAATGCAGTTTTCAATTCCTCAAAATCTTTTACTGCTTTGCCGCCGCCGTTTTCAATCAGCGCTTTTGCTTCATTGAATTTTTTATAGTTAGGCCCGAAGAGAACAGGAATACCAAACACCGCTGCTTCTAAAGTGTTGTGAATTCCTTTTCCAAAACCACCACCGATGAAAGCAATGTCGGCGTACTGATAAATGGAAGAGAGCAATCCCACTTCATCCACAATTAATATTTTGTGATCTGCAATTTCATCGGTGGTATTTGATGCCGATGAGGTGATTGAGTTTGGAGAACTATTTTTTAAAAGCTTCAAATGTTCAGTATCAATCTCATGCGGCACAATTACAAACTTCCAATCATCGTTCGTTGAAGCAACTAATTGAAGTATAATTTTTTCATCATCATTCCAGGTGCTTCCTGCAACAAATAATTTTTTATTGGCTTTAAAATTTTTGATGAACTGAATTTCTTTGGGTGCTTGTGCAATCTGCCACACCCGATCGTAACGCGTATCACCTGCCACTGATGCATTTTCAATTCCGTAATTTTTTAATAGCTGTAAACTGTTTTCATCTTGCAGAAAAATGCATTCAAATATTTTCAGCAGTTTTAAAAATTCTTTTCCATACCACTTAAAAAAAATCTGATTGCTGCGAAAAACTGCCGAGATTAAAATCGTTTTCACTTTTTGCTTTTGCAATTCGAGCAAATGATTTTTCCAGAATTCATATTTCACAAATACTGCAAGCTGTGGCTGAATGAGTGAAATAAATTTTTTCGCATTTGCTTTGGTATCGAGCGGCAAATAAAAAATGTAATCGGCGCCGCAATAATTTTTACGCAACTCAAAACCCGATGGAGAAAAAAAAGTAAGTACAATTTTATGCTGCGGAAAATTTTTGCGGTACGCTTCCATCACCGGTCTTCCTTGTTCAAACTCGCCAACCGATGCGCAGTGAAACCAAACTCTTGTTTCCCCTGCCTGCATCGAAGATTCAATATGAGAGAAAAGATTTTTTCTTCCTGCAATCCATTGCTTTGCTTTTTGATTCCACCATGAAGAAATGAAAATTGCAAAGCCGTAAATACCGATGATTGAATTGTAAAACAGATTAAAGAAAAAAGGCATGAAGGAAAATTCAAAATTCAAAATTCAAAATTCAGGTATCAGTACTCACAACACAGTATTCACAACACCGTACTCATAGCTCACCACTCAATGTGTATAAATTCTGCTCTCGCCTTTTCCATAGAAGGGAAGTATCCACGAGAACTTTAAACCAATCAGCATATCAAATCTTTTTGCATCATCTTTTTTCATTTGATCGGTATTCCAGTCGCGGCGGTTTTGTGTAAATGCTTCATTGAATTCGATGCCTGCATTAAAGTTGATGCGTTTTCTTTTGTCGAGATTCTGATAACCGATGTATTGTGTTAAAGCAAATCCGTTTGTTAAACGATCATAACCCTTTGCATATTCTCCTGTAACATAAGGCAACACTTTATCGGGATCCTGAATTTTTATTTTGTGTTGCATAAAACCGGCACCAACATTAAAGTTGATTCCCGAATTAGGATTGCTGCCGAAAGCCGGAATCAGTTTTCCAAATTTTACAAACAAAGTATAACCGCGCTCATACAAGTATGCTGATTCAGCCAAACCATTTACGCCAATTAAAAATCCCTGCGAAGTGAGCAAACCATCAATGATGGTGTCTTCTTTTATGTTGCCACCAAAAATTAAATTGCCTTCAAACCCCAATAAATAATTATCCTTCATTTTAAAAAATAAACTTGCTCCCATTAGATGATTGCTGCCAAATCTATCAGCAAGATCACCAAAAGGAAGTGCATAGCCGTAGGTAAAATGCAACAGCTTTGCATTCACAATCGTGTCGGCAACATTTGTTTTTGTTTGTGCCGAAATAAATTTGGTTGACAACAACAACAAGAGTAAAATCAAACCACTCCATTTTTTCATGCTGCCAAAAGTAATTGAAACAAATTTTTATTGCTTGTTAGGAAATAAGAAAATATTTTTTCAAACAATTAAGTTATTGTTGAATGGATGGTATTCTCTTTTTAACCCATGACCTCTAAAGGGGAACAATCATCCGAAAGTTTTCAATTGTCATTCCCCTTTAGAGTTCAGGGGTTAAAAAGCATTCTTTCATTTAACAACTTTTTTCTTTCCAACTTTCCAATTCACTTCACAAGCCGCATTCTATATTTGCGCCTTCAAAAAATAAGATGCGCAAGATTGAAATGGTTGATCTCAAGTTGCAGTATCAGAAAATTAAAACTGATATTGATTTGGGAATTCAGGAAGTGCTGGATAGTGCTGCTTTTATTGGCGGCAAACCGATTAAAGATTTTGCAACTGAACTTCAAAATTATCTGGGAGTAAAACATGTGATCCCCTGTGCCAACGGAACCGATGCGCTTCAGATTGCAATGATGGCGCTCGACCTGCAGCCGGGTGATGAAGTTATTTGCCCTTCATTCACCTACTTCGCTACGGTTGAAGTGGTTGCACTTTTAAAACTCACGCCTGTGTTTATTGATGTAAATCCGCAGACATTTAACATTGAAGCAAGCGAAGTGGAGAAAGCGATTTCACCTAAAACAAAAGCGATTGTTCCTGTGCATTTGTATGGGCAATGTGCTGAGATGGAACCATTACTCGCTTTGGGAAGGAAGCACAACATACCTGTGATCGAAGACAATGCGCAGGGAATTGGCGGCGAATATTTTTTTGCAGATGGAAGAAAACAGAAGACAGGCGGCATGGGTTTAATTGGAACCACTTCATTTTTCCCATCTAAAAATTTAGGATGCTATGGTGATGGTGGCGCCATTACAACGAATGATGATGCACTTGCAGAAAAATTAATAATGATTGCCAATCACGGGCAGCGTGTTCGTTACTACCATGATATGATTGGGGTAAACTCACGGCTCGATACCATACAAGCAGCAATTTTAAGAGTGAAGTTGAAACAACTTGATCATTATATTGATGCAAGAAGAAGTGCAGCAGCTTATTACGATCGTGCATTTGCCAATCATAAAAAAATCACTACACCATTTCGCGCAACCAATTCTAAACATGTATTTCACCAATATACATTAGTGGTTTCTGAAAAAAGAAATGAGTTGGTTGAATTTCTGAAAGAGAAAAATATTCCGGCAATGATTTACTATCCTGTTACCTGCCATCAGCAAAAAGCTTTTCATGGGAAAGGAAAAGTTGTCGGTGATATGAAAAATACATTGTGGCTGAGTGAACGTGTGGTTTCATTACCGATGCATACAGAGTTGGATGAAGAGCAATTGAGATTTATTACGGATGCTGTTTTAGAGTTTTCTCAATAGTTTTTGCATGGTTAATGTGTTAAATGGTTTAATGGTTTTTTATGCTATGAAAACACTTTTAGAAATTTTGATTTCATCAAACCATTTATCAATTCAGCCATTAAGCCATTAAACCATTAATCAATACAAGCATTTAACAATTTATAATTATGAAAGTAGCAGTAATAGGAACAGGATACGTTGGATTGGTAACAGGAACTTGTTTTTCGGAAATGGGAAATGATGTGATCTGTGTTGACATCAATGAGGAGAAAGTTAATTCACTTCTCAATGGAAAGATCACGATTTATGAACCTGATCTCGATGTATTGTTCGAAAGAAATCTTAAACAGGGGCGACTTCATTTCACTACTTCATTAGAAGAAGCAGTAAAGCATGCGCAGGTTTTATTTCTTGCTTTGCCCACTCCCGAAGATGAAGATGGCAGTGCAGATTTAAGCTATGTGTTGAATGCAGCAGCCGAGATCGGTAAGCTGATTACCGATTACAAAATCATCATTGATAAATCAACTGTGCCGGTTGGTACTGCTGAAAAAGTGCGAGCTGCAATTGCAGCTAACCTCAATAATTCGAAACCTGAATTTGATGTGGTATCGAACCCCGAATTTTTGAGAGAAGGAATTGCGGTGGAAGATTTTATGAAACCAGATCGAGTGGTGATTGGTACATCAAGCGATCGTGCGAGAAAAGTGATGGAGGAATTGTATGAACCTTTTGTAAGGCAGGGTAACCCGATTATTTTTATGGATGAGCGCTCTGCTGAAATGACCAAGTACGTTGCAAACTCCTACCTCGCTGCACGAATTTCTTTTATGAATGATGTTGCAAACCTGTGCGAAGTTTTGGACTGTGATGTTGATCTGGTTCGCAAAGGAGTTGGAAGTGATGCGCGCATTGGAAAGAGATTTTTGTTTCCGGGTATTGGTTATGGCGGAAGTTGTTTCCCGAAAGATGTAAAAGCACTCGCAAAAACTTCGGGAGATGCGGGTTACGAAATGCGGATATTAAATTCGGTGATGAAGGTGAATGAAAGGCAGCGTTTGATTTTGATGGAAAAACTCGATCGTTATTTTGGTAAGGATTTGGAAGGAAAAAAAGTTGCGATATGGGGAATCGCATTCAAACCAAATACTGATGATATTCGTGAAGCACCTGCGCTCTATCTTATTGAAGAATTGCTGAAACGCAACTGCAAAATTTCTGTTTACGATCCCGAAGCATTGGAGAATCTGAAAAAATATTTCCCCGGTCAACTTGAATATGGTACTGATATTTATTCGCCGCTCAAAGATGCCGATGCACTTTTAATTCTTACAGAGTGGAGTTTATTCCGGAGCGTAGATTTTGAAAAAATTGGTTCTCTCATGAAATCCAAAGTGATCTTTGATGGAAGAAATCTTTACAGCCGCGAAAAGATGATGGAAGAAGGATTTTATTACAACAGCATTGGAAGAAAAGTGGTGGAGGGGAAATAAAAATTCAAAATTCAAAATTCAAATAAGGTTCAATTAATAGATTTTCAGGTATTGCAGTTTCAAATCGGTGAGTCGAATTTTTTTTATTTGTGATTTGAAATTTTCTTGTTCCAAAGGAATTCCTTTGGGAAATTTTGAAATTTGAGTTTTGAATTTTGAAGGCGTTCATTTCAAAAACTCACTCGCCTCCTCAGTGCTTCTTTCCATTTTAGCAGCTAAATCTTTTGCCTGTTGTGCCATTTGCATCGCCGAAGTTTTATCTCCGCTTTTTTGAAAAAGTTTGGCGGCAAGAATGTAAGTGCTGTATTGCGGAGTAATTTCTGCCGAGTGTTTTGCCCATTGTGCTGCTTCGGCAAGTGCAGTTGCATCCTCAATGTGCTTGTAAAAATTATCGGCCATCTCAAAAAGCTCATGGTAATCATTCCACGAATAAGTTCTTGCGGTTTTTAATGTAACCGTTTTATAACCATTCCAATTCTGTGTGTTCTCATAGATCATTTTGTCCATGTTAAAAAGCAATGAATCAACTTTATAATCATTCATTGCTGCCGCCGACAGACGATTTCTGAAATACTTTACCGTGTCTTTTGCATTCACCATCGGCAATAGTAAATCGCCTGTGATAAATAAAAGTTTGCGTTGAACGCGAGCGGGCGATGCAATTTTTTCGTACTCTTTCCTGTGTTGTAAAACAAACTGAAACTGATGTGAGTTGATGTCGGTAATTCCATTTGCGATTATCTTCCAGTTAATTTCATTCAGCAATTGCGAATCAACTTTGGTTGCAAAATATTTTTTTACCGGCGCACTAAAATCCATTTCACCGCGGCGCAATCCCAACAG
>JAJAYG010000079.1 GCA_026786335.1 Chitinophagales bacterium
CATCTACGAGTATGCAAATAATCAATGGCTCTGTTTCACAATCCATGTCTTACTCATACGTGCTTCGGGCAAAGAAACAAGGCACCTTCAAAATCGGAAAAGGAAGTATTGATGCAGGCGGTTCATCTTATGAATCAAATGAAGTTACGATAAACGTTACGGCACCTTCTTCACAACAACAATCACAACAAAGCACCAGAGATCCGTTCGGTAATCAACAGCAAGCTCCTGAAGTTTCAACTGATGAATTGACGAAGCAGATTAAAGATGATGTTTTTGTAAAAGTTATTCTCAGTAGAAATTCAGTTTACAAAGGAGAAATGCTTACTGCAACTTATAAATTGTACTTCAGGCAAAATCTAAACGGATATAATCTTATTAAAGCTCCTTCACTCGATGGTTTCTGGAGTAAACAAATTGATCTGGATCCTAACAGAAAACAAAAAGTAGAGACATTAAACGGGAAGCAATATTATACGCTTGATCTTCTTCAATACAACCTCTATCCGCAAAGAGCAGGTAACCTGCAAATTTCACCAGCCGAAATAACCACCGTTGCACAAGTAGCAGTTCAATCGAATGATCCGTTCGATAATTTTTTTAATTCCGGCCGGGCACAAAATGTTCCGCTCACGCTTAAAACAAATACGGTTACAATAAACGTTAAGGATTTCCCCGAAGAAGGCAAGCCGAAAGATTTTTCAGGCGCTGTGGGTAAATTCAATTTTGAAACAACCCTTTCAACCACCGAAGCAAAAACCGATGATGCGGTAACTTATACAATTAAGATTTCGGGAGAAGGTAATCTAAACCTGCTTGATGCTCCAGTGGTTTCACTTCCTCAGGGTTTCGAAATTTATGATCCTAAAGTAAAAGATAAAACTACGAGCACAGCAAACGGCATTGGTGGCTCAAAGCAATATGACTATCTAATAATTCCCCGAATGCCCGGAGAGTTTAAAATAAGTAGTCAGCAATTTTCTTTTTTCGATCCTTCAAAAGAAAAATATTTCTCAATCACATCGCCTGAGTATCCGCTGAAGATTACAGGTGATCCTTCGAAAAATGTTAACACTAATTCTCTATCACCGATCAACCAACAGGATGTTTCATTGTTAGGTGAAGACATTCGGTATATAAAAACAACAGTTCCTTCCTTCAATAAAAACAGCAGTTCATTTTTTGGCAGCGCAGGTTTTTATAGTTTGTATTGCTTGCCTCTTTTAGCATTTGCAGGGTTAATTGTTTTAAGAAGAAGAAATGAAACACTTGCTGCTGATCTTGTTGGAAGTAAAAGAAGAAGAGCTTTAAAGCTTTCTAAAAAGAGACTTCGCATAGCTGAAAAACATCTTGCCGCTAATGAGAAAAATAGCTTTTACGATGAAGTATCAAAAGCAATTTGGGGTTACCTGTGTGATAAATTGAATATTGACATGGCTGAACTTTCCAAAGAGAATGTTGAAGAAAAATTGGCGGTGAGAAAAGTGAAATCAGAAACCATTTCAAAACTTAAGCACCTTATTAATTCTTGCGAAATATCATTGTACGCACCTGCGGATGATGTAAGTGAAATGAAAAATGATTATTCAAGTGCCCTAAATTTAATTGCAGATATTGAAGACGAAATCAGAAATTAAAACAGAGAAATATTTTTGGTTGTATCAACTCTCGTTTGCATTTGCAATCATAATTGCAAGCTTTTCATTTGCAATTGCCACTGCCCATTCTTCCATTGAATTATTTACAAGTGCAAATCAATTTTACAACTCAAAACAATTTCAGCAAGCAGCAGATGAGTATGAAAAAATAATTGCGCAGGGCTTTAAGAATGCAGAAATTTATTACAACCTCGGCAACTGCTATTATAAATTGAACAATGTTTCGAAATCAATTCTTGCATTTGAAAGAGCATTAAAACTTTCGCCAAAAGATGAAGACATCATTCACAATCTCGCTCTGGCAAGAATGAAGGCAACAGATAAAATTCAACACATTCCAGAACTCAATGTTATCGTTTGGTGGAATAGTTTCACTACTTTCTATTCATCAAATGGGTGGAGCATTCTTGCTTTAACATTCATCTGGCTTTCTGTATTTGCATTCGCCATTTATCTTTTTATGGCAAGGAAGAAATCACTCCTCTGGATTACAGGACTTCTTCTAATGTTCTCGCTTTCATTTTTTGCATTAGCGCTTCATCAGAAAAAAATGGTACAACATTCAAACTCCGCTATTCTTGTTGTGCCAAGTTCATATGTAAAGAGTTCACCTGATGCAAACGGCGGCGACTTATTTATGATTCATGAAGGCTGCAAACTTGAGGTGCTTGATCAGGTTGGTGAATGGAGAAAGATCAAGTTAGAAGATGGAAAGATTGGATGGATTCAAAAAAGGAATTTTGAAATGATATAATAACCCTCTGAGTAAAATAAAAAAATCCCTGTTGCTGAAACAACAGGGATTTTAGATTTTTCGTGATCCCGCTGGGACTCGAACCCAGGACCCCAACATTAAAAGTGTTATGCTCTACCGACTGAGCTACGGAATCATCTTTTTATTTAGGAGGCGCAAAGATATACGCCAATTAAAGAATTGCAAGTCTGTTTTAAGAATGTTGAAAATGATTTTATTTCATTTTGCTGATTCAATAAAATATTAAAGAAAAAATGCTGCAGGTTCATAAGCCGGATTCTGTTTCATCTGCCGAAGCTTCAGCGAAGGAAGATTTCTCTTCTATCACATTACCTCATAAGATTCAGGCATTCATTTATCTGTTCTGGTTGTTGCCAACCCGAATCAAGCGATCTACCCACCCATGCTTCTGCCTTTCGGCAAAACAAAATGAGCAACTTTGTTAAACTTCTTTCGAAGTCCGTTCATGGTATATTTGATCTTACAGCCCGCAAGGTTTACCCACTTGCTGCATTGCTGCAGTAAGTTGTGAGCTCTTACCTCACATTTTCACTATCACCCCGATTTTGGCAGGGCTACTATTTTCTGTGGCACTTTCTTTCCGCCTCTCAGCGGAACCATCTGTTAGGTGGTGCGGTGCTCTGTTGCTGTCCGGACTTTCCTCCCCGAATTCTCGGGACGAATGCCGAACCTGCAGCAAGTATTTCAAAGAACTGTTTCTCTATTTTTTTGGAATGAAAACTATTGCAATATTACTTCAGTTGCTCCATAACCATAGCGGGGATGGTAATTATTATTGAATGATCTCACATGCCTGTAGTTCTTCAGCATCAAATGGATTTCCTGTTTCAATTTCCCTTTGCCTATGCCATGAATCACAATTAATTTTAATGATTGCTGCGCAATGGCTCGTTCCAATGCCTGCTGAAACTTAGAGAGCTGAAGGTGTAGCATTTCCGCACTACTCATGTCGCTACAATCTTTAATGAGTTCTTCAATGTGCAAATCGATTTCTACAATGGCCTCTCCTTTTTCTTTGTCTTTGATCACTACACTTTCCGTCATCATGCGCTTAAGATCTTCAGCATCAATTTCGATGCGCTTGGGAATTGGTGGTTCTGTTTTTTCTTTTTTGTATTCAGGAATTAATTGGTAGTTGAATGTCTCTTTTTTGATGAGTGGTGCAGGCGATTGTTTGTTAAAGAAGTTTTGTGCTTTTATTTTTTGTTTCATTTCACCTTTAAAATCATTCTTCACTTCTCTAACTTTTAAATTTACCTGCAAGCCTTCATTCAATAAATCATATTCAATGGAATGAAGTAAAACATAATTGTATGGCGTTAATAATTTTTGGAGTGAAAAATTGATTTCATTTCTTTTCAAAAGCTCATAAGAATAATCAAGTGCTGATGAAGTATCGTTGATGAGGTAAATATTGAAGGAAGAAATATTTCCGGCTTTATCGCTCTCGGGATCGAATGCAATAAAAATTCCCTGATTGGTTCCATTTGAATTTTGCTGTAACTGAATAATTGTTTTGTTCTGCTGTGTTTGATCGTCATTTTTTTCTTCGGCAGGAAATTCTTTGCTGAGATCTGATAGGAAGAAGGGAATTTCGTCACCCTCGATCTCGATGTAAACGAGTTCGTTGTTGATGATTCTTTTGATGTATGCAATTTGTTTAAGATGGGTGAGATAAACTTTTTCACCCACTACGTACTTTTCATTTTTCACTTTGCAAATTTAAGCGATGCACCCGCTGATTTGTTTGCCGTTATATTTGACTCAAGATTTATGAAACTCTTTTTCATTTCCATTCTCCTTATTATTTTTTCAAAAACTTTGCTTGCGCAAGATGTTGATTCGCTTGCCGCTGATACTTCTTTCTATATTGTTTATGTGCCGAAGTATGAAGTTTCTTTTGGTGTTCAGCATAGTAATGTGCCTGCGATATTTTTATCCAATGCATTCATACCCGATAATTATGAGGTGGAGTGGCGTGTGAAAAACAGGACTTACATGCAGGCAGGTTTGTTTGCTGTTTCGGCTTCCGATGTGCCCGGTGAATATTTTTTTACGAATGGGTTTGGTGTTTACACCGGCGCTTCGCTCAAACTTTTTCTTTTCAAGAATGCTTACTTTAATGCTACCTGGAATTTAATTTATGATCAATACGGTAAGAGCGACTCGGTACATAACTGGTCAATATCTACAGGGCCTACTGCTGCTTTTGTATATTTTATTACCGATCGTTTTTCTTTAAGGCTCGATGCCTTTAATGTGAACATTGCAGTGGGAAGTCCCGATGGGTTTTCGAATATCTTCTACACGGTGCACCGACTGTTAGGTTTGGGAGTGCGGTATAGTTTTGATGTTGGGAGGAATAATTGAAAATGGAAAGTGGAAAATGGAAAATCAAAAATTCGATCAAGAGAATTTGTAGAGACGCAATGCATTGCGTCTCTACGAAAAAATTATTCATACCTCAACGCCTCAATGGGATCAAGATTAGATGCTTTGATGGCAGGATACAAACCCGAGATTAATCCCACGATGTAACAGAATGCAATTCCTAAACCTACCCACAGCCAAGGAATTACAAAGCCACCACCGATTACCAATGAAATAAGGTTGCCGGCGAGTATACCGAAGATGATACCGAGCAAACCACCAATGAGGCAGATCACAATTGCTTCGGCAAGAAACTGACGGCGAATAGTTTTTTTTGTAGCACCCAATGCTTTGGTAACGCCAATCTCTCGCGTGCGTTCGGTTACCGAAACCAACATAATATTCATGAGGCCGATAGCTGCACCAAACAGTGTGATGATGCCGATGATGATTGCAGCAGCGCGCATGTAAATGAGCTGACTAAAAAGTTCGTTGGCAAGTTGATCTGATTTTTCGATTTCGAAATCGTCGGGCTCGTTGGCTTTAAGGTTGCGGATGTTGCGGAAAGTTCCGG
>JAJAYG010000080.1 GCA_026786335.1 Chitinophagales bacterium
AAAGGAATCATGTAAAACTTATTGTTGGCCTTGTTTGAATTCATTGGATAGGGTAATTTAGATTGATCACCTACCAGAATTTTATCTATGAACGGAAAACCAGTAATCCAGTTTCCGCTTTTAACATCGTGATTGATTCCCTGAATATCATTTTGCCGTCCCGAGAAGTTCCACAAAAAATATCTCCAGTACATGTAACCCACCTGATAGGTAAAAAAGAAATTCAGGTTATCACCCATAGTAGGTTTCTCACCTTCTTTTTTCCCTAACCAACTGCGATAAAATCTCACATGTGAAGGATCATCATTATCATAAATTCTAGGGAATAAAATTTCATCACCACTGTCATACTTAATTACAGGCTTTCTTCCTTGCTCCACATATTTATGTTCAGCATCAACCCGTGAATAACGCATGTCGCCACTTTCATAATCAATATCTATTGGGCGTGCATTGTAAGTAGGTCCATATAAAAGCGGCCGATCACCATATTGTTCACGATTCAAGTAACTCAATAAGGTAATAGGGTCACTTGGATCACCCATGTTAATTGAAGGATTTGCATTTGCTCTTATTACTACCATCAAGTATGATGAGTAACCAACGATGATGAATAATACTGTAAGTGTAGCAAGGTTTAGGAAATACGCATTCTTATTTAGTCTGTATAAATAAACAGCACCGGCAAATGCCCCAATAAGAATTATCTTAGTAAAGAACCCAGCATCATTCACCAATATAAATCGGGGGAAACAAACAAGCGCAGTTATTGCAAAGATTGTTTTTTCGTTTTTATAATATATGAGTAACCCAATTAAACTTATTGTAACCAGCAGCAGAAAAAAAACTACTCCGCTATTGAAAGGCATGTGCAAGCTATTTACAAATATAATATCAAACTTTGCACTCAAACTTGGTATTTGTGGAATAACTCCATATTGAATAAAAGCTAGAATAAGAACAGATGCACCAAATGCTTTAACCATACCAAAATTAGTAGCCTTGTACTTTTTGAAATAATAAACAAATACAATTGCGGGAATTGCCAGTAATCCAAGTAAGTGAATTCCTACAGCCAGGCCTAGCATATAACCTATAAAAATGATCCATCTGTCACCATAAGGTTCATCTGCAACTTGTTCCCATTTTAAAATCGCCCAAAAAACAATAGCAGTAAAAAAAGAGGATGATGCATACACTTCGCCCTCAACTGCTGAAAACCAAAATGAATCTGCAAATGCATTTGAAAATGCACCAACCAATCCTGCGCCAATAAGAGCAATGATTTCGGCACTAGAAAGTTCGGCAACTTTCTTTCCAATGATTTTAATTCCCAAAGCTGTGATCGACCAAAACAGAAAAAGATTGGTAAGCGCTGAGCTAAACCCTGAAAAATAGTTTACAGTTAAGGCAACCTTGGAAGGATCGGGCGCAAGTAATGTAACGAGATGTGCAAGGATAATAAATAGTGGCGCTCCCGGTGAATGCGGTACCTGCAGTTTATAAGCACAACCAATAAACTCACCGCAATCCCAAAAGCTTCCGGTAGGTTCAGCTGTTAGCCAATAAACTATTGTAGATAATATTAATACAGCCCAACCCGCTACGTTATTAATCTTGTTAAACTTAGTCATGAAACAATGTCGTTTTTTTAAAGTGCGACAAAAATAACAAAACGTATGTTGGTATTTTGAGAGTGAAATTAATTTAACCCCACTTTAGTAAATAATAGTTTTGAAGAAATTAGAATATTCATTGCCTTTATCATTTAGAAAAACTTACTTCTTTAAATTGTCGCAATTTTCAAAAGCTGAAGCACAAACAAAAAACACTTTAAAGTTTATTTGCTTTCTTGAATGCATCAACTATTTTTGCCGCCCGATTATTGACTTGTGGTGTAATCGGTAACACGTCTGATTTTGGTTCAGAAGTCTCCTGGTTCGAGCCCAGGCAAGTCAACAAAAAAACCTCCCGTTAATTTCGGGAGGTTTTTTATTTGGGGAAAGATTTATATTCCGAAATATTATGATTTTGAATGGCCACCAATAAACAATGCAGCACCTGCCAATGCACAATCCTTAACTGCCATTGATATAGAAATTTGCGACATCATTCCTTCCGGGTTTGACATTCCTGGAACATGAACTGTAAAAACAATGAAAAGCAAAAAGATCGCAAGTAAAATGCACGCCCATTTAGCATATTTATTAATGATTACACTTAACGCGACTGCTATTAGAAATACGCCCGTTAAATAAACGATCGGCACAGCCATAGATGAAAGAAAAGAAGGAACCATTCCAGCCATTCCAGCTGCATTTGTAAGATGGCCAACTCCAAAGAAAGCAATACAAAGTGCAAAAATAATTTTACCCATTGTTGAAAGTGTGTTGTTCATAAAGCGTAATTTTAGGTGAGTGAAAAGAAATAATTCGTCGGTAATCTAATTTAAAATTGAAATTAAGTTTTATTGACCACCAAAGATTATTAACATCAAAAATTAGCAATAGATAAATTTCATATTCTTTACAACAAAAAAATAATGTTTCTTAGCATCCGAATTATTTTTAAAAAATGCTCAAACTAATATCAGGTAAAAAAATTCAGCTAAGCATCCTGCTTTTTCTATACGCAGGTGTTTTTTCGCTTAAGGCTGCAATTCCAATTAGCGGAATTATAAATAGCTACACTTCAGTATCAGCAATAGTTGGAACAAGTCTTACAGTTGCTTCAACTGCCGGTTTTGCAATTGGCGATAAGATCATGATCATTCAAATGAAAGGTGCCACAATCACCACTACTCAAACTGTCAATTACGGTGATGTAACAGCATACAACAGTTGCGGCAACTTCGAATATACTTTTATTACAAACATAGTTGGAACCACCATAACCATTCAAAGCAATTTGGTTAACAGCTATACAGTTCCAACCGGGGAGGTGCAAATTGTTACCGTACCGCAATACTGCTCTGTTAATATTGTTGATACATTAAAAGCAAAAGCATGGGATGGATCTTCAGGTGGCATTTTAGTTTTTGAATCAGGTGGAACTGTTACCATGAATGCTGATATTTATGTTAGCGGAAATGGATTCAGAAATATTGCACCTTGTAATACCGGCCCATTAACTTGTGGCAATCTTAATTATTACATCAGCACCAACAATTGTGTATCGGGTAAGAAGGGTGAAGGAATTGCTGAATATGTCAATACCGCACAAAGTGGCGGTCGAGGGCACCTGGCAAATGGAGGCGGTGGAAGTAATCGGGGTAACAATGGTGGAGGCGGTGGCGGTAATTATGGTGTAGGCGGCATTGGGGGATTTGAAGCAAACTCATGCGCAGCTAATACAACCCAAGGCTTAGGAGGCATGGCGCTGGATTACACGCTTGGTAAAATGTTTTTAGGTGGTTCGGGAGGAAATGGACAGGGAAATGATTTAGGAGCAATATTCGGAGGAGGAGCAGGAGGAGGAATCGTTATTATCGCGGCTAAATCAATTATTACAAATGGTTATACAATTTGGAATGAAGGTAAAGATGTAACTGGTATTACTATCAATGAAGGTGCTGGAGGCGGAGGAGCCGGAGGCGTTGTTAGTTTAGACATTCCTGTTATAACTGGAATTTTAAATATCTCGGTGAATGGTGGAGATGGAGGATCTACAAATAACAATACAGCAATAGCAGATTGCACTGGTCCTGGTGGTGGTGGAGCCGGTGGCGTAGTTTGGGTAAGTGGTGGCGCTCTTAATCCTAATATTATTTATTCTGCAACCGGGGGCTTAACTGGCTTGGCATTATCTCCCTTAAGATCTTGCTTCAACACATCATTTGGTGCAACTGCTGGCGCAAGCGGAAATGCAATATTTAATTTACCCCCTCACATATTACCACTAAGTATATTACCCATTAACCTTGGCCCCGACCAGGTTGCTTGCCCTCTCGAACAAGTTCTTCTTGATCCGGGAAACGGGTTCAGTACTTATGTTTGGCAAGATGCATCTACCGATTCTAATCTGATAGCAATTGGACCGGGCATTTACTATGTTACTGTAATTGATACTGCAGGATGCTTGGGAAGCGACACCATGAATATTACATTAGCTCCACAATACAACTTCAATATTGCAACAGGTGATACTACTGTTTGCGCAGGTCAAACTGTTGTAATTGATGCAGGAGCAGGAAACACTTCTTATACATGGCAAGATGGAACGGCAACACAAACCTATTCTACTGTTGATACAGGATTGTTTACCGTTCAGGTTGTAGATGCATTCGGTTGTATCGGAAATGCCACTTACAACATTCATAATTTTCCTCCTTTCACTTTTACCATCGGGACCGGAGATACTTCTGTTTGCTACGGTCAACCGGTAACAATTGATGCCGGTTCACAATGGGATTTGTATTTATGGCAAGATCTTTCAACCAATCAAACTTTTACAACAACTCAGGCAGGTCAATACTTTGTGAATGTTCAAGATACTTTGGGTTGCATTGGATCAGCTACCTACTCCATTTTTTATTTTCCGGGAATTATTCTTGACCTTGGTTTAGATACAGCAATGTGCGAAGGGGATTCAATAATTCTTGATGCAGGAATTTATCCGGATTATTTATGGAATGATGGGTCACAGAATTCTAAAATAACGGTAACAACTCCAGGTGATTATTCAGTAACCATAACTGATTTTAATGGATGCATTCTGGCAGATACAATTACTATTTTAGATTATTACCCTATTCCAATTTTCGATTTAAATGATACATTGATTTGCATTCCTGATACATTAACCATTTTGGCTCCCGCAGGTTTCTCTGATTATTTATGGAATGACGGATCATCTCTAAACTTCCTCAGAATTTCTAAACCGGGTGGTTATTCATTAACCATTACAAACAGTTTCACTTGTTTTAGTAAAGATTCATTCAACGTAACTTTACAATGCCCAACTGCCTTGTATATGCCAAATGCATTTACTCCCAATGGCGACGGTGTTAATGATTACTTTTTACCAATAGGATATAACATCACTGAATTCCACATGCAGATTTTTAATCGCTGGTGGCAATTGGTTTATGAAACTGATAATTTTGAGAAAGGATGGAATGGTGAAGCCAAAGGCGTTCCGGGTGAAATTGGCGCGTATGTTTATTATGTTGTTTGGCAAGGAAAACTAGAAGGTGTTTTCAATAGCGGAACTTTGAAGGGTAATGTTACCCTTATCAGATAATCAGAAATTCAAAAAAAATTCTTTTCCATAAAATAAGAAAGCCGAATCAAAATTGATTCGGCTTCTTGCTTGGTGGAGGTGAACGGAGTCGAACCGATGACCTCCTGCTTGCAAGGCAGGCGCTCTAGCCAGCTGAGCTACACCCCCAATTTAATGTGCAGATTAGCAAATTTGATAATGTGCAAATTCTGTAGATCGCTTCTTTGTTATTCGGCAAATTTAATATCAACTCATTTACTTATCTGCGCATTTGTTTATTTGCACATCTGCGCGTTTTCTTATCTGCACATCTGCGAATCATCACATTTGCACATCAAAAGAGTAGGCCCGGGCAGAGTTGAACTGCCGACCTCTACATTATCAGTGTAGCGC
>JAJAYG010000081.1 GCA_026786335.1 Chitinophagales bacterium
AATGAAGCCTTGTGCTTCGTATTAAGTTTTGTGGTGGCAGACCCGCCATCACTTCGTTGCGGACGGGCAGACAGTTTTGTGCTTCGAAATCGCCAACTTAATTTATCGTCCAGTGTCCTCACCAACCGAAATATAATAAATAAAAAAGTGGTCGGTGAGAACAGCTGCCACTAATGAAAAGCCGCCAAGCATGGCCCCTCTAAATCTCCCCAAAGGAGAGACTTGCTCAACTACTGACTGCCCATGCGCGCAGTTCAATCCACTTAGAATGCACAGTTCAATTAACCGCGCACGCGCCGCCTGTGCGAGAGGTGCCTCTCCTTCTGCCTGCCGGCAGGCAAGGTCGGGGAGGTTGGTGGGGCAATTGTCGAAAACTTTTCCCTCCTCTTCAAACAAACTAACCGAATTTTGAAACCCAATGTACATCATCAAAATACAAGGCAAAGTAAAAATCCCCGACTACATTCAAATAAGAGATGAGAAATTTACGCTACTCGCCTACTGCCGTGCCGACCGCCCCGATGATGCATTGCGAAAAATTGGATTACAGGAAAAAACAGAGGAGATAAAAAAAATAATTGCAGCACTGCCTTTCGGCAAAATTCAAAAACTCGAAATAAAATAAACACCACCCATGCCCGATAAAATAATCGAACTCACGAACGTAAACATCTACCAATCGAAATCAGTAATCCTCAGCAACGTAACTTTTTCAATAGAGAAAGGCGAGTTCGTTTATTTGGTGGGCAGAACCGGCAGCGGCAAAACTTCATTGCTCAAAGTACTCTATGGCGATCTTCATTTAACCGAAGGCGAAGGAACCATTGCCGGCTATAATCTTAAAGAGTTAGATGGAAAAAACACACCCTTCCTGCGCCGGAAACTCGGCATCGTGTTCCAGGATTTTCAACTCCTCACCGATCGCAGCGTAGAAAAAAATCTCGAGTTCGTTCTCCACGCCACCGGCTGGACAGATAAAGTAAAAATGAAAACCCGCATGGATGAAGTACTCAACATGGTAAACCTGGGCACCAAGGGTTACAAAATGCCCCACGAACTTTCGGGTGGCGAACAGCAACGGGTAACCATTGCGCGCGCACTGCTCAATCACCCCGAATTAATTCTTGCCGATGAACCCACCGGCAATCTCGATCCCGAAACTTCAGATGAGATTCTACACCTGCTCAACAACATTTGCAAGGAATCACACACCGCAATCTTGATTGCATCACATGATTTTTTAGCACTGCGAAAATTTCCGCAGCGAACATTAAAATGCGAGAACGGAAAAGTGGAAGAAACTTCTATTGGGGTTACTGCGTGAAAATTATTTCAAATACACACCTGATTCATCAAGCACTCGCTTCACCAATGCAAAAGAGTTTTGCAAATTTTCTTTCACCTGCGATTTAGAATACCAGCCCACTTCAGTAATACCTTCTGCTGCTTGCGGCACTAAAGTTTCCTTGTAATTACTATACATCTCAAACCAATAAGTAGCTTTCAAGATTCTGTTCCCATTCAATAAGTAAGTGTGAAATGAACAATCCTGATTTTTGAAAAGAAATTTTACAGGCCGAATGATTTTTAATTTCTTCACTCCTGTTTCTTCAGTGATCTCACGCTTTGCTGCTTCCTTAATGGTTTCGCCTTCATCAATCTTCCCCTTTGGTAAATCCCACTTACCTCTTCTAAACATCATCAACACTTTGTCTTTCTTATTCATCACTACGCCGCCTGCAGCTTCAATTATTTTATAATGGGAAATGAAAGCATCTTCTATTTTAGAACCCGGTTCACCACACAAATAAAATTTTTGCGGGGTCAAATCTTTTTCAAAAAGTTTCTCCAATTCAAAGAGGTCATGATCATTGAAATGATTTTCATACATCATCAAATGAGGTTTCGTTTCCTCGCGAGAAAACATTTCCCACAAATCAATTTCATTTCTTTCTCCAATAATTATTTTATGATCACCTGAAAATATTAATCTCATTGCTGTTGATTTTTTTACAAGAAGCTGCGAAATGCGTTTCGCTATCTTTACCGCCGTTAAAAATAGTACTGAATGATTTATTCAAATGAGATAGCTTCAAAGATGGCTTCGCTGCTGCTGCAGATCAAAGCAGTGAAACTAAATCCCAAGCAACCATTCACTTGGTCAAGCGGATGGAAGTCGCCCATCTATTGCGATAACCGCCTCACACTTTCTTACCCCGAAATAAGAACCTACATCAAAGAAAGTCTTACAACTTTGGTAAAAGAAAAATTTAAAGAAGCAGAATTAATTGCTGGTGTTGCCACCGCAGGTATTGCACACGGCGCATTGCTTGCCGAAAATGTAGAGACTCCTTTTTGTTACGTTCGCTCATCGGCAAAAGGACATGGCCTTGGAAATAAAATTGAAGGTCTTGCATTGCCGCAACAGAAAGCTGTGGTGGTCGAAGATTTAATTTCTACCGGTGGAAGTTCCTTAAGTGTAGTAGATGCATTGCGTGATGCAGGTGTTGAAGTGATCGGGCTGGTTGCAATTTTCTCTTATGGATTTGCTGTTGCCGAAAAAAAATTCGCAGAAACAAAATGCCCTTTTTACACACTCACTGATTACGAAAATCTTTTGCCCGAAGCATTGGCTGCCGGTTACATTCACCCAAATGAATTGGAAACATTAAGGCAGTGGCGGCAATCACCAGAAACCTGGGAGGGATTGAAATGATCTACTTAATTCCTGTTCTGAATGCATTATTTGGCTGGAGCATTATTGCTGTGCTGTTTTATTTTCTTTTCAGGCCAATGAAGAAAAAAAACTTTTTCATTTTCGAAATACAGGGATTCATTCCTAAAAACATTTTACAGTGGGGAAATCAATTGGGTGATTATGCAGCTACCAACTTCATCAACATCGGCAGCATGAAAGAAAGTTTGCTGCAGGGTGAAAAAATGAATGAGATCAATATGATGCTCGAAGAAAAGGTAGATGACTTTCTTAGAAATAAACTCAAAGAAAAAGTTCCTGTATTCTCCATGTTTATTACCGATGGTTTGATTTCTAAAATGAAAGAGGTGCTGATGGAAGAATTGAAACACATGATTCCTTCAACCATTGATAAGCTCGCAGGCGACATGGAAAAAAAGTTTGATGCAAAAAAACTGATCGCCGAAAAACTGAACAACATTTCCATGGCGCAAATTGAAAAAGCATTTTATGCAAATGCAGGAAAAAGTATTACCGCTCTAAAATTTTCAGTTGCTTTGTTCGGGTTTGCATTGGGTTGGTTAGAAGTTTTTTTGCTCACCATTTAAGATTCAATTCCATTGCCTTTAATTTCTTCATCTTACAAAGCACCTTGGTATTTGCGC
>JAJAYG010000082.1 GCA_026786335.1 Chitinophagales bacterium
AATTTTCTCGACTGTTTTTCTCGGGGCAATGAAACTTCTTCCAGTGAGAATGCCTCTCCCTGTCGGCTTTCGTCGTGAATCTTATCAATTACATCAAAGCCATTAAAAACTTCTGCCATTATAATTTAAAGAGCGCCAAAGATAATATATTTCAATGCCGTATTTATTTGCCCGTAATGCCACAATTTGTTATTGCGTTTTAGCAGTATTTGTAAAAATGTACGATAATAAATGGCAGTTTTAAAATGGACAATAAGTATTGAGACAATCACAAAAAGATGCTGAGTATCGCAGTGGTAATAACTTTATCTCAGGCATTTGATGCCAGTTGTGCTTCAGCACCGGTTAAGATACGGGTAGGCTGTGCAGGCAGGTCATTCAAGCTGAAATCAGAAACTTTATTAATGTAGTGTACAGTCTTACCATCGGGTTTTTGCTCATAGTTAATAATAAACTTTGCACCCCAAACAAGATCCTCCGCCCTATAAGAAATCCGGTGATGCACATTGTTGCTGAAAGTTTCATCATAAGCTTTAAACGCTATGAGCACTTCCATATCTTCTTTAATAAAATCGTCTTTTGTTTTATTGTAAAGCGGGCTTAGCTCATCAATTGGATGAACAACAACCCATGCTGTTGGAAACATGCTCACAAATTTTCTCTCCAGCTCCAGAGGATAAAACCTTCTGATTTCTGTTCCCTTCTCAATAGCAATTTTACTGAGGGTAACACTTACTTCAGCTTCTATCAATTGTGTTTTTCTGCCATTTGCAATCCTGAACATTAAAGCCCTCCCCTCTTTGTAGGGCGACATTAAAATATTTTTACTGCTTACAACTTTCGCTTTCGGCCTCGAGAATCTCCCATATAACAAACCTGTAGCAAGCGCAAAACCAAGCAGCCCAACCATGGATTCAAATGCTGCAACAGCGCTTGCGAAGATTCCAATTGGTGCAACTCTGCCATAGCCAACCGTTGTGAGTGATTGGGCACTAAAGAAAAATTCATCAAGAAATGTGCGCCACGGAGTTGACATATCCGTATTGGTAAAGTAGATACCTCCAATGAAAAAATAGATGATCGCAAAAATTGTATTTACAAGCAGGTAAGTGAGAAAAACAAGCAGATTAAATTTCTTCCATGACATGGTGATCAATGATTGAAAAATATCTGACGGTTCAACAAACGGTAATCCTACATGCTCAATATTAAATGAACCGTCTTCCCGAATCGATCGCTGATTGCGCGATTGCACTTTCGTGCTTAAACCAGTGTTGTCATCTTCTTTAAGTTTAACAGCGGCTGATGGTGTTGAATTGTTTTCCAAGAAATGAATTTTTATGAATTCCGATTGAACATAATTTCTATAAAACTACTTCACTGTTTTAAGTAATGGCGCAACTTTTTTAATCATCCAACTCTGAGAAAATGGAATTTCAAATTTAGTATCAAAATCTTTTTTGAGTGTAAGTGCAGTATTGAAAACAATTGTGTCTTCATTTATTGTTCCGTCCTTCACCAATTGTTCAAGGTCTGTTAGCGGAGAAAGAATTACGTGGTCGCCATTTTTTCTTGCGAGCAGTAACCTGTCAAATAAAACAGTATTAAATTGTTTTTCTATTTGCTGAATGAAATGAACTTAGGTATCAATAGAACAACCACTGGCTCCGGCTTGTGTTTCATCTACCATTAAAACAATAAACCGATTGTACAACACTTCTCCCTTTGCTTTCAGGTTGTTTCCATGCGCAGCCCAGTCTTTACAAAAAACTGATAGCAAAGAATTTAATTCAACAACTTCTTCATTGCTGAATTCTTTTTTACTTAAATAAATCCAGGTGCGGGAATCGGGTGAAAAATTCATAAGGCAAATTTAATTTGAAATGAAACTAAAATACTACTTCTCACTTGTTACACTGTGATAAAGTTTCTCCAATTCGTGAAAGCCGGTGTGAATGACATCGAGCCGAACCCTGATCACCTCATCGCTTGCATTTTTTTTAATCACCTCATCAAGCGCTTCACATTGTTCAGTAAGTTTCTCAACGCTCTTATCCAATCCGCCCTTCAAGTCAGATTTATTAAAAAAATTTTGAACTTGCTCTGCAGCGGCTGCTAACTTTTCACTTCGCTCTTTTATCGGAGCAAAATTACTGTCATCCATCATCGGGTGATAAGTGAAAGCAAGCACGTAATGAAAATCATCAAGTGCTTCTTTAAATGTTTGCTGTGCATTGCTTTTAGTTGCGCATGATAGTAAGATGATTGCAGCAAACAGAAATTGTTTCTTCATAGAAAAAAATTAAGAGATTTAAGGATAGGCCAGTGGCTTTAATCTTGTAAATGTTATTACCGGAAAATAAATTCGTTTGCCATTTAAAAAGTATCCCACCAAAGCTTCGGCAGTTGATTCAACCGGAAAACCAACCTGTGTCGGCTTATCAGGTTCGTTTCCATCAATTGGATTTCGCAATCCCGTTTTATCATTCACAAACAATCTCAAAGTATCGCCCAAATCTGATTCGCGCATTACAGCAAGCGCAAGTCTTTTATTATCAACCCACAAAGAATCAAATTTAATTTCTTCGCTCTTCGGCATGGCAAAATAAATATTGTAGTACGTGCCGCGCATTGCTGCTGCACCGCCCGACCAGGATTGTGATGTAGCTTTTATAAATGGAAGTTCATTTGTTTGATTACACTTTTGCTGAGCAGAAAGAAAAACAAAAAGTAACATCAGGTATTTCATGAAAAATATTTTAGTGAAATGAAAATCGAATTCAATGCAAAATTTTATAAACCAATTCCTTCAGCAATGCGCCTTCTTTCGTTCCCGTATCATTCACACCTTTAGATCGTAAATCATATTCATGCAACATCGAAAAAACATTTTCAACTTTTTGCAAGGAATAATTTCTTGCAGCAGTTCTGTATTCGCTTAGCAAAAAAGGCATCACTCCCACCACACTTGCGATTTCTTTTTCGGGTAACAAATTATTCTGATGCAGCAAATAAACCTTGCTGAAGTAACTCTGTAATGCACCAAGCGTGAGCACCATTGGATTCGATTTTGGATTCGAAGTAAAGTATTCAACAATTCTGTTTGCACGCAATACATCTTTAAATGCAAGTGCTTTGTTCAATTCAAAAACATTATATTCTTTGCTTATGCCAATGTTTGCTTCAATGTCATCCAGTGTAACTTCCTTTCTTCCTTTTAAATTCAATTTTAATTTCTCCAACTCATTGGCAATTCGAGAGAGATCATTGCCAATGTATTCGATCAATAGGTTTGCAACCGAAGGATTTAATTTCAATTCTTTTTCTGTAGCAATTTCATTTACAAAATCGGGCAACTGATTCTCGTAAAATTTTTTAGTGGTAAGTACTACCCCATTTTTCTGAATCTCTTTTGCCGCTTTTGTCCGCTTATCAAAGTTTTCAAACTTGTGGCAAATGATGAGGATGGTTGACTTCACGGGTTTTTCAAAATATCCAACCAGATCATCCCACTTCTTTAATGCCTGCGCTTCCTTCACCATTATTACCTGGTAGTTTGAAAACATCGGGTAATTCAAAGCGCGTGTTCTTATATCGAGTGCTGTTGTTTCCTTTCCATATAAAATAGTTTGATTGAAACTGCGCTCCGCTTCGGGCAAAATATTTTTCTCCATGTAATCACTCACGAGATCAATGAAGTAAGGTTCCTCACCTTCGAGAAGATAAATGGGATGGTAAATTTTATTTTTTAAATCCCTGATGATTTCAGTATACGTTAATTTTTTTCTTTCATTTCAAAAACAAATTCAAAGGAATTACGGTGTTTAAAATTGAAAATTTTATTTCCTCACCCTATATCCCTCTCTTTCTTATCTGCCTTCGGCATCTTCTCCGGTGGAGACGAATATTGGAAGCAGATTATTCCAGAAGAGGGATTGGATAATTTTTAACACCGCTTTCAAAATCTTAAATGCTTAACCGTGTTGCCGTTGTTGATCAATTGTTTAAGTGAATCAATGCCGATTTTCAAATGCAACTCAGTGTATTGTTCGCTCACTTTTTTATCACTCGCTTCTGTTTTAACTCCTTCTGGAATCATCGGTTGATCACTTACTAAAAGCAATGCCCCTGTTGGAATTTGATTTTTAAAAGCAGTTACAAAAATAGTAGCTGTCTCCATATCAATCGCCATGCATCGCAGTGACTTCAAATATTTTTTAAACTCTTCATCATGCTCCCACACTCTGCGGTTGGTGGT
>JAJAYG010000083.1 GCA_026786335.1 Chitinophagales bacterium
ATTAATACTGATTGCATTGCTTTGAAATAATTTTCTTGCTTCGGATTTTGAAGGAAGAAAATTGGTTTCGTCGACAAACAACTTCAGCATATCAATACCATTTTCAAAAGTTGATTTTGAAATTTTTCTGGTAGGAACGCCCTCAAATATTTCTTCGAAATCCCGATCGCTTAATGATTGCAGTTCTTCATTTGCTGCTTTTCCAAAAATGATTTCAGATGCTTTAACTGCATGAATGTATTCCTCAACAGTATGAACGCGAACGGTTATATCTTTTGCTAAAGCTTGTTGTAAGGTTCGAAGGTGCGGGCCTTGTGAATGAAGTTCAATGAGGGAATTTATTTCTTCATTCCCCATCAAAGAAAAGATGCGTAAATATTTTGCTGCATCTTCATCGGCAACATTGAGCCAATATTGGTAAAACTTATAAGGCGAAGTCATTGCAGGATCAAGCCAAACTGTTCCTGTTTCTGTTTTACCCATCTTCTTGCCATCGGCTCGGGTGATCAATGGACTGGTGACTGCAAAAACTTCATTTCCATTTTTTCTTCTTGTAAGTTCAACACCTGCAGTAATGTTTCCCCATTGATCACTGCCACCCATTTGCATCGAGCAACCTCTGTTTTTATTGAGCCAATAAAAATCAAAACCTTGTAAAAGTTGGTAAGTAAATTCAGTGTATGAAATGCCGGTTTCGAGGCGGCTCTTTACAGAATCTTTTGCCAACATGTAATTAACTGTAATGTGCTTTCCTACATCGCGCAAAAAGTCGAGAAATTTTATCTCGCGAAACCAATCATAATTATTCTCAATTGAAGCAGAAGTTTTTTCATTCCCAAAATCTAAAAATTTACTGAGTTGATTTTTAACTTTCACTTCATACTCCCGAATTTTTTCTTCACTCAATAAATTTCTTTCTTCAGATTTGCCTGATGGATCACCAATCATCCCTGTTGCACCACCCACCAAAGCAATTGGTTTATGACCTGCTCTCTGAAAATGAACCAGCAACATTATCTGTACAAGGTTGCCGATGTGTAATGATGGAGCAGATGGATCAAAACCAACATACCCCGAACGCATTCCGCTATTAAGATGCTCTTGTGTTCCCGGTATTGAATCAAACAACAATCCCCGCCATTTCAATTCTTCAATAAAATCCATTCTTAAAATTTTGTGTAAAAATAGAAGGAATAGTTTTTTGAAAACAACCGAACGATCAACAGACAGTAAACGACTCAACTAAATTACTTTTACAGTTTCATACAATAATTATACTTTCGCAATAGCTTTTGAATTAGAGCGTTAACTTTTTTTTGAAACCAAAACCATCAATGAAAAAATTTATTACGCTGCTTGCTCTTATAATAATTTGCAACCAAAGCTTATTTGCTCAGTTTTTTAAATACAGCAATGAGTTCCTTAACATTGGTGTTGGTGCCCGCGGATTAGGAATGTCGGGTGCAATGGTAGCAAGCACAAGTGATGTAACTTCTGCTTACTGGAATCCTGCCGGTCTTGCTTTAATGGATAAGAAATTTGATTTGGGTTTAATGCACTCAGAATATTTTGCAGGAATTGCAAAATATGATTATGCCGGCGTTGCTCTTCCATTGCAGGATAAAGTTAAGAGCCGAACGCTTGCCTTCTCTCTTATAAGATTCGGTGTTGATGATATACCCAACACTTTATTTTTAATTGAGCCAGATGGAAGTATCAATTACAATAACATCACAAGCTTCTCAGTTGCCGACTATGCATTTCTAATTTCGTATGCGCAGAAACTTCCTATCGAAGGAATGCGGATTGGCGGTAACCTTAAAATTGTTCACCGAACTGCCGGTGATTTTGCTGCTTCGTGGGGAATGGGAATTGATGCGGGCTTGCAATACGATAAAAAGAAATGGAAATTTGGTGCTGTTGTAAAAGATATTACCACCACCTTCAATGCATGGTCTTATAATTTTACAGCAGAAGAGCAGGCAATATTTGCACAAACAAATAATTTGATTCCCGAAAACTCAGTCGAACTTACTGCGCCGCAATTGATTTTTGGAGCAGGTTACGAATTTTCATTTTCAAAAAATAAAATTTCTTTGCTACCTGAAATTGATCTTGACTGCACTTTTGACGGGCAAAGAAACACCCTCATTAGCGGAAGCTTTGTAAGCATTGATCCCAAAGTTGGTGTTGAAGCAGGTTACAAGCATATTATTTATTTGCGTGCAGGTGTTGGAAACTTTCAACATGTTACAAATATCGACAGCAGCCGGGTGTTAACTGTTCAACCAAATATGGGTGTTGGAATAAAACTCAATAGTGTGAGCATTGATTACGCGCTCACCAATTTGGGAGATCTTTCAGGTTCATTATATTCGCATGTATTCTCACTGCGCATTGCAATTGACGATAAAACAAAAAAGAATTAAATGAAAAAACTTTTACCACTTCTGCTTTTGGTGGTAATGATAAAGCCCGCCTTTTCTCAACTCTACGGAAATGAGTGGATCAACTTTTCGCAAACCTATTTTAAGTTTCAGGTAATTACTAACGGGCTATACCGCCTTAATTATTCAACACTAAAAAACTTTGGTGTTCCCATTGACAATATCAACGGCGCTAACATTCAGATTTTTAATGATGGAAAAGAAATTCCGATTTATGTTTCAAGCACAGGAATTCTGGGACCCAATGATTACATTGAATTTTATGGTACCCACAACGGCGGCTATTGGGATAGTTGTCTTTATACTTATCCATCAGATCAGGGTAACAGCAGACTAAGTTTGTTTAATGATACTGCTTATTATTTTTTAACCTGGAGTGAGCAATTGAGCAACAATCATATTACATCAACAGTAAATAATATTGCTAACCCACCTTCACCAGAACTCTTTTGTTGGTATACTTCATCATACGTTAGCGGCACTGCAAAAAATTCAACCAACAATCTTAGCAAAGGTGATTTTGCCTATCAGGGTTTAGGTATGTAC
>JAJAYG010000084.1 GCA_026786335.1 Chitinophagales bacterium
AGATCATATTGTGCTAAGGTTCCTTAAGCTAAATTTGCTGCAATTATAAATTTAGAAGTATGTCGATCAAGTCAGCAAGCAAGCGAATTTTCTTTTTCTCCTCTATTTTTTTCTGCCTCTCAATTTCATCAAAGTTAATTGCTCAGCCGTTGCTGCTGTTGCCCTCAATTGGCATTGATCATTTGCCGGCAAATGATGAAGATATTTGTGACATTCCGCTTCGCCTGGGTACAAACTTTGCCGAAATGGGTTTACAAATTGGTGATTCATTCAGTGATTTTACATTCTACACTATTGATGGTGATTCAGTAAATCTTAAGTCCACTTTGGAAGCAGGTAAACCTGTGGTGCTTATAACATCCAGCTACACTTGCTACGTTTTTCGAAGTCAGCTTGATGCAATAAAAGAATTACAAACAGATTATGGCGATCAGGTTACAATCTTGCTGATGTACATTATTGAAGCGCACCCAATCACCGACATAAATCCATATTTTGGTTACGTTAATCCTTCATTCCAAAATTTTCAGGACAGTATATTTTACAATGAACCAATTGTTTACGGTGATAGGGTAGCAACTGCTACCGATATGATCAATGATCTCGATATTTTAATTCCGGTAATTCTTGATGGACCATGCAATGAATTTTGGACGTACTCTGAGTGTGGACCTAATACAGCTTACTTAATTGACACAAGCGGAATAATTGCAACCAAGCACGGCTGGTTTAATAATCAAGGACAGGATATGGGAGCTTCGATTGATTCTCTTCTCGGTAACCCCGTTGAAGATCAAGGTGAATCAAATGGGCAAATTGTTTTTGACCTAACAAGCTCTATTGTAATTCATGGAGCTCCGGGTAGTTTTTTATATTTCACCGGCACTATTGAAAACGTTGATACATCCGATGCTACTGTTGAAATAGTTGCTAAATCAATTGAATTTCCCGACGACTGGCTTTTTACTTTGTGTGCAGATGTTTGTTACCCTCCAGGTATAGATTCAATTTCATTCATTGTTGATGCAGGCAAAACAATTAATTTCGGATTAGACATGCTTACATCGGATATTGAGGAATTCGGGTATATTAATGTGGTTATTAAAAATCACTTTCACCCCGATGAAAGTTATTCTTATACATTGAAAGGAATAACAGACAGTAGCCTCGTAAGTGCACCGCTGGTTACTAATGATGAAAACAAAATAAAAGTGTTTCCAAATCCTTCTTCAACAGAAATTAATATTTCTTCCGGCAAGAGTACTGGCAATTATGCTACAATGGAATTAATTGATGTGCGTGGGAGTGTGATTTTGAAACAGCAACTTTTAAGTGCATTAGAAAAAATTTCAGTTGTTGATCTTGAGCAAGGGATATATTTATTGAAAGTAACTGACTCGGGAAGCATTACTGAGAGTAAAATCGTAATCATTGAATAGTTAGGCGACGTGTTTCGGCTACAGTTTTTCCTACCTCAGCAAAAGAGAATTACAATTCAGATCTTTTAAGTTGCAGGGGGCTTGTGATAAATATATTTTTGATTTGTAAAAAATATTCATCACTAAAAAAAACAAAAGCCATGAAGACTACAATCAATTTTGAACAAACACAAAGTTTAGAAAGTGAAATTACGGATGCTGTATTTCAAATGATCAATACCGCTATCATTGCAATCACACCTCAAAACATTGCGGATGAAATGAGTTTTATTTCGAACCGTGATTTGGGAGATGAGGACCCAACAGATCTATTTGATTAGCCAGAGATTTAGTTTTAAAACAAAACCCCTTGCGCTATTTGCAAAGGGTTTTGTTTTTTGTGGGAATGATATGATTTTTAAAACATCAACTTCTCTGTATAATGAAATGATTGGTTTTTTACTTCAACCAAATAAATACCAGTTAAGGGTGCTGTAATTTCGAAATCGTTAATGCCTTGCTGAAGATTTATTCTTTTCACGCTTATTGTTCTTCCTAACAAGTCATAAACAGAAACATCAATGCTTTGATCAATTGCAGATTCAAGATGAGCCATGTAGCCGGCGGAAGTTTTAGAGAAGTTAACAACCGATTCGTCAACCATGCTGTCATCATTATCTGAATCATCATCGCCTAATTTGCTTGTGCAATTAGCTATTCTTAGTTTGATTCTATTCCCTGTCTTGCTTACTGTGAGATCAGTTAAGGTGATTAATCCCCCGTTGTAAGTAAACGAACCGCTCTGAATTTTTAGGTTAGTTACGTCATCGAAATTTTTCCATTTAATTGTAGAACCTATTGGAGGTTGAAAATTTTGAAGTCGTCTGAAAGTGATGTCAGTGGTACATGTAAGGTATTGTAAAACATCCAATACACCACCCACATAAAAGTCTTTGATGAAAACATGAATGAGATAACTGCAAGTCTTATCAGCAATGTTATCATCAACAAAATCAAGGTATCCGTTATAAGTACCGTAGTCATCACCGTCCTTCTTATTTCCATTACCAGGGTTTTGATTGATTGAACAATTTGAGAATGCCGGGTATGAAATATTTGTGGCAAAGCGATAATAATTTGGTTCCATTTCTTCATCATCGAAATTTTTGCCACTGCCTCCATGATCACGCTGATCCCAATACCACGCACCACCAATATGATTTTGATTTAATGAATCCAACCACTCTACCTTATCAGCATTCCATGTAACAGTTACATCGTTTTTACCATGTACATCAAATATTGGAGGCATTGATCGTTGTTCGTTAACATTCATCATCTTAATAAAGTGTGTGATTTTCTTTAAAGTTAGAGCATCACCAGACTGCCAATCTAGAATGTCAGATTTTAATTCTGTCGCAGATTCTCCCCACATCTGTTTATAGGTATCGCTCACAGGGGAAACAGCAAATGGTTCAACATTATCGTATACAGCAGCAATTTTCTCGGGAAAAATGCTCGCCATTAATATTGCACCAAAACCGTTTGCCGAAGTTCCTTTGGTATAAAGCCGGGTAGTATCAATC
>JAJAYG010000085.1 GCA_026786335.1 Chitinophagales bacterium
ACTTGGTGCCGGAATTTATTTGCTAAAAGTAAATATGGACGGTGCACCCTCAATTATGAAAATTATCATACAATAAAAACCATTTTTAGAAACTCACAAAACTTCAACTATGAAAACAATCGTTTTTTTTTATCGTAATTCTGTTTGCTGTTATAAGCAGTCATGCACAAATCGGAAATTTTGAGATTTCAAACATAACGGAAAACACGCTGGTTGCATCGACATTCATTAATGATAATGAAGGTTGTTTGGCAGATAACAAAGGGAATCTATGGCACACGGCTAATGAAGTCACTTTACTTTCTGGATAACAATACTGGATTCATCAGCGGTCATTATTCAATTTACAAAACCACCAATGGAGGAATAACCTGGACTATTATTTCAACCCAAACTGCTTCGTATTTGGATTACTTCTTCGTGAATCCTTCGGTAGGAATAGCTGCAACATACGATGGTGCTTCATACAAAAATATATGGAGAACAATTGACGGTGGAGTAACATGGCTCAATGTTGATAGCGAAGCGAATTACTACATCAACTCAGTTTGGTTTATTAACGAAAACTCCGGGTGGGCTGCCGGTTATTACGATCAGTTTGGAGTCAGCCGGGAGCCAGCAATCTTTCACACCACTGATGGCGGAATAACATGGCAAAATATCTATCTTAATCATGATGTATTAGCTCGGGGTGAAGTTCTTTTGGACATCCGATTTAAAAATGAACTTGAAGGATTTGCTATTTCAGATTACACTGAAAGTATTTTCACACTTGATGGAGGAGTGACTTGGACTCGTACTTATGATGCAGAATCATTCGGATTCCCAAAACTTGAAGGAATTTACAAAACACTCTCTGGAGATAGCGAACTGTATCTAACAGGTAAGAATGGATATGTGGTGAAATGGAAATAAAATTCTGTTAGATAGCTCTTCAAGAAAAAAAAGCGCTGAATAGTCCGCGCTTTTCATTTCCACTTATCACTCTTTCACATTCTAAATGCTGAATTCTTTCCTTCCCCCAAAAATATATTTTCATTCCCGAAATCATTTTCATCCCATGGGTCCCAAGGACTCCTTTGGAGGATCCCCCTTCGGAACAATAAAATCAAAAACATATTGTTTATTTTTTCGGAAAATAATCACCCGCCAACTATGAGAACCACCTTCTTTTTTTTGCTGATCGCAACAGCAGCCGCTCTTTATTTTACAGGATGCGTGAACAATGCAAACCAACTCAAGTTAGATCACACCAACTTCACAGCAGAGATTTCTCCCGAGCAAAATCTCTCTTTCACTTTTGCAACTGATCTTGTCCCTGATTCTTTGTTGCTACAGTGGGATACCACAGAGTACATTAAATTTTCGCCTGCCATCAAAGGAAAATTTAAATGGAACACGGCACGCGAATTAATTTTTTCTCCAGCTGCGCCGTTTGCACCAAGTACTGATTTTGTTGCCGAACTCACACCCAATATTTTCAATCATTCAAAAATAAAATTTCAATTACCGAAGGAAAAAACATTTACGTTTCACACTCCTTATCTCATGATGGCGGGAGCACAATTCTTTTGGGCGCTGTCGCAAAAAAATCCCGGCGCAGTTGAAGTGCGCATGAATATAAATTTCAATTGCAAAGTTGAACCTGCTGCACTGAAAAAATATCTGCATGTTTTTGTGAATGAAAAAGAAGTGCCGTTTGATCTTCTTAGTGGCAGCGCAGATTTTTCTATCGGCGTATCCATTGCCGATGTTCGCGGCGAATCGAAAGAATCTATTCCATTAAAAATTGAAATTGATCCCGGACTCACCTGTGCTGGCAGCAGCTATGTTGCAAAAGATAAAATGGAATTCGCCGCTGAAGTTCCTACCAAAGAAAAAATAATGGTAACACAGATGTCGGCGAGTTTTACTGAGGGCAGCGGACTTATTAGTGTGTTCACCAATCAGCCGGTGGTGAATGAAAATTTGAATTCGCTCATCACTGTCACTCCTTCAATCACGGTTACCACAGAAAAACTCGACAATGGTTTTTCGATCAAAGGAGATTTTGAAGCGGATAAAACTTACACAGTTACTATCTCAAAAGCATTGAGAGGAATTTTCGGTTTCACACTCGAAGAAGATTATTCGCAGAATGTTTCTTTCGGTGAACTGAATCCAATGATTGCATTTGCCGACAGCAAAGGAATGTATCTCTCCTCTCGCGGTGCAGGAAATATTGCCGTGAATGTTGCGGCAGTAAGCAAGGTGAAAGTTTCTGTAATCCATATTTATGAAAACAACATACTCGCTTTTATGCGGGGTGACGAAAGATGGGGTTATTACTATGAAGAAAATAATGTTGATGAAGGAAGCAACTACCACGATTATCAATACTACGATTATCAAAATTTCGGCGACGTGGTTTCCGAAAAAACTTATGCAGTGCAATCACTTCCTAAACAAGGCAACGTGCGATTGCTTCATTTGAATTTGGATGAGATCGGCTATGGTGATCGCCTCAAAGGAATGTATGTTTTGAAAGTGGAAGATGCCGACAGGCAGTGGCTGCAACAGTCGAAATTTATTTCACTCTCCGATATTGGTTTAATGGCAAGGCAGGGAAGTGATGAGGTTTATGTATTCGCAAACTCCATTGTAAATGCAGAGCCGATGAATGGTGTGAAAGTAAATTTCATCAGCACCAACAATCAATCAGTGAGCACAGCACTCACTGATGAAAACGGAGTGGCAGTTTTGAAAAATGTAAAATCCACACTGGGGAAATTCAGAGTGGGAATGATCACCTGCACATCGGGTGATGATTTTAATTTCATGATCCTCAACAACACTGCAGTTGGAACTTCGCGTTTTGAAGTGGGTGGTAAATACAGCAACGATGCAAACCTCGACGGTTTCATTTATGGTGATCGTGAAATCTACCGCCCTGGTGACAGCGTGCATGTGAACACCGTGATAAGAACCAATGACTGGAAAGTGATGAAGGACATTCCGATGAAAATAAAATTGTTGCAACCCAATGGAAAAGAATACATGAGTTTCAAAAAAACATTGAATGATCAAGGGGCATTTGAAACAAATTTCTATTTACCCACAGCATCTGTTACGGGTTTGTACACCATCGAAGTTTTTACTGCCAATGATATTTACATAGCAGCAAAACAATTTAGTGTAGAAGAATTTGTACCCGACAGAATAAAAATTACAACAACGCTGGACAAACCATCAGCAAATCCTGGTGATACAATAAAAGCAAAAATTCTCGCTCAAAATTTATTTGGTCCGGCGGCGGCAAACAGAAACTATGAAGTTGAATTGCAGTTGAACCGAAAAAATTTCTTCTCCAAAAAATTCAGCCGCTATAATTTTTCCATCAACACCGGCGAACAAATCTCCATTGAGAATGTGATGCGCTCAGGAAAGACAAATGAAGAAGGAACTGCAAAGGAAAATTTTGAATTACCCGACTACAGCGACATTGGAATATTGAACGGAAATATTTTCACCACCGTGTTTGATGAAACCGGAAGACCTGTTCACAAGACGAGTGACTTCACAGTAAACACGCAAGATGTTTTTTATGGCATTCAATATTTTGATCGGTGGGTGAGCACACGCCAACCTTTAACTATGCAATTTATCGGCTGCAACATTTCGGGCGCGGCAGTAAATACCACTGCAAGAGTTGAGATCTACCGTTATCAATGGGAGAATGTGATTCAGCAATCAGGTGGCAGATACCAATATCAGTCGCAGCGAAAAGATGTGTTGGTTTCGAGAAAAGAAATTTCACTCAATGCAACAGGCGGAAATATTTCATTCACGCCTTACACTTCCGGTTCTTATGAAGTACGCATCTCAAGATCGGGTGCAGATTCTTATGTGTCAATGAATTTTTGGGCTTTTGGTTGGGGTGATACACAAAACACTTCTTTCGAAGTTGACAATGAAGGCGAAGTTGATTTGCAATTGGATAAAGAAAGTTACAACATCGGCGATGTTGCGCAGGTATTATTGAAAGCACCTTTCGACGGAAAAATTTTAGTGACCGTTGAGCGCGATCATGTTTTTGAATACCACTATCTCACTACAGAAAAAAAAGCAGCAAGCATTTCAATTCCAATCAAAGAAGATTTATTACCGAATGTGTTTATCACTGCTACTGCTATAAGAAAAATGGATGGCAATCAAATGCCGCTCACGGTTGCGCGCGGTTATGTGCCAATGAAAGTTATCGAAGACAGCCGCAAACTTTCTGTTGCAATTACAGCGGCAGAAACATCGCGGTCAAAAACAAAACAACACATCAGTGTAAAAACAACTGCGAATACGCAGCTCACCATTGCTGTTGTTGATGAAGGAATTCTTCAGTTAAAAAATACACTCACACCCGATCCTTATAAATTCTTTTACCAGCAGCGCGCATTGGAAGTTCATTCATTCGATTTGTATCCAATGTTGTTACCTGAGTACGCAACAAGTTTTTCAAATGCAACCGGTGGTGATATGGCTGAGATGGGCAAGCGATCAAATCCGTTCACAGTAAAACGATTTAATCTGGTAGCATTGTGGAGCGGCATTTTAAAATCTGATGCAGCGGGCAATGCATCATTCGATGTAAACATTCCGCAGTTCTCAGGTGCACTGCGCATAATGGCTGTTGCTTATAAAGATGATGCTTTCGGCTCGGCAGAAAAAACAATGCGCGTGGCTGATCCAATTGTTATCAGCACTGCAATGCCGCGCTTCCTTTCACCAAAAGATACAGTGAGAGTTCCGGTAACACTTTCAAACACCACAGCAAAAACGGCTGATATAAAAGCAGAAATTTCTGTTTCAGGAAAAGTGATGGTGAGTGGTGCAGCATCAAAAACAGTTTCCATTAAAGCAAACAGTGAAGCGCAAATAGAATTTGCATTGCTGGCGAATAATGATTTAGGGGAAGGAAAAGTTACGATCACCATAAATGCAATGGGAGAAAAATTTACTGATCAAACAAATATTGCAGTGCGCCCTGCATCGGCATTGGTAAAACAAACAGGCAGTGGTCATATTGATGCAGGTAAATCAGAAACCATTTCATTGAGTGCGAACATGATTCCTTCAACCATGTCGAGCAAAATGGTGATCAGCAAATCTCCTATGACGGCTTTCAGCAAAGACCTTCGTTACCTCATTCAATATCCTTATGGTTGTGTGGAGCAAACTGTGTCGGCTGCATTTCCGCAATTGTATTTCCGTGATCTTGCAAAAGCAATTGGTCAGGAAAATAAAGGCATGGTTTACAATCCTGATTACAATGTGCAACAAGCAATTTTGAAATTGGAATCAATGCAACTCTACAACGGTGCCATCACCTATTGGCCCGGCGGCGATTATGAAAGCTGGTGGGGCAGTGCTTATGCAGCGCATTTTTTATTGGAAGCAAAGAAGGCGGGCTTTGATGTGAATCAAAATATTCTTGATAAAATCTACAGCTACCTGCAACAGAAAACAAAAGAGCGCTCCACTGAAACTTATTATTACTGGGATGAAAAAAATATTGCCCGCAGCAGAATCATTGCATCACGCGAAACCATGTACTCTCTTTTTGTGCTTGCACTTTCGGGAAGGTATGATCAAACTGCAATGAATTATTATAAGGGAAATGAAACTATGCTATCACCCGATTCGCGCTATATGCTTGCTGCAACATTTGCACTCGCAGGCAATCAGGCAAGTTATAAATCAATGTTACCCGAAGCTTATGCAAATGATAAAACGAAGCGCGCTTTCGGAGGAAACTTTTCTTCACCCATACGTGATGAAGCACTTGCACTATACGTTTTGGTTGAAGTGGATCCCAACAATCAGCAGATAGGAATTATGGCGCGCCATCTTTCTGAAGCCATGCGAAAAGAGTATTGGCTCTCGACGCAGGAATCTGCATTTTCATTTTTAGCATTAGGAAAAATTGCCCGCAAAGCAGCAGGCACCAATGTTTCAGCTACGATTTCCTCCAATGGAAAATCGCTTGGAACTTTTACGAGTGATGATGTGGTAATCAATTCTAACTTATCAAATCAATCAGTAACGATTCAAACCAAAGGAACAGGATCACTTTATTATTATTGGGAAGTTTCGGGCATTGATGCTTCGGGAAAAGTGAAAGAAGAAGATTCGTACCTGCGTGTGCGTAAAACTTTTTACAATCGTTATGGCTCGCAGATTATTCCGATTGCACTAACTCAAAATGATTTGATTGTGGTGAAGCTGAGTATTGAAGTACTTGATTATGGAAAGAGCATCGAGAATGTTGCAGTCACCGATTTATTACCTGCAGGTTTTGAAATTGAAAATCCGCGCATCAGCAGCGTGCCCGATTTAGATTGGGTTAAAGATGCATCGGGTTATGATTACATGGACATTCGTGATGACCGCATTACTTATTTCTGTACAGCAACAGAAAAAACAAAAAATTTCTACTACGTCGTTCGTGCTGTTTCAAAAGGAATGTATCACATGGGACCAGTGAGTGCCGATGCAATGTATGATGGCGAATACCATAGTTATTGGGGGGCGGGGAAGGTGATAATAAAATAAGTGAAGTGAACTAATTTTGGGGAATGAAGACCGCTTGAATGGCGGTCTTTTTTTATCCAAGAAATTTTTTCGCAAACCGGTACAAATTAAAATCCCCTTGTTGCATTGCAATTTGTATTGCCGAGAGCAATTCTTTTTTATTCACCCCTTTCATTTTTTCCTTCACCAAAATTCTCAAGACTTTTTCTGCAATCAGAAATTGTTTGCGGTTATTTGCTGCGTTTGATTGTTTGTGTTTTTCAATCTGTGCAATTAATTCTTCAATGCCTTCACCGCTTGTTGCAATTGTTTTTACAATAGGTATTTGCCAGTCGTGCGCCATTTTTTCATTGGAGAGGTGGCGAAGATTCGATGCAAACCGATCGGCATCTACATGATCACTTTTGTTCACTACAAAAATATCGGCAATCTCAAGCAAACCCGATTTCATGGTTTGAATTTCATCGCCTCCCTCGGGCACCATCACCACAATGGTAGTGTCAGCCAATCCTGCAATCTCTACTTCCGATTGTCCTACGCCTACTGTTTCAACAAACAAAAAATCAAATGGCGCTGCGCGCATTACATCGGTTACTTCAATAATTTTTTCGCTCAAGCCGCCGAGAGATCCGCGTGTTGCAAGTGATCGAATAAATAAATTGGGGTTACTGAAATGTTCTGCCATTCGAATGCGATCACCGAGCAATGAACCAAAGTTGAATGGTGAAGTAGGATCAACAGCCACCACTCCGATTTTTTTATTTTGGTGAAGCAGAATTTTTACAATTGCATTTACCAAAGAACTTTTTCCTGCTCCGGGAGGTCCGGTAATTCCTATGAGGGGAATGCTGCGGATGGTGATTAATTCAAGCACTTCATTGCTTCCTTCCAAATCATTTTCAACAATGCTAATGGCTCTTGCCAATGCTTTGAAATCGCCTTGTTGAAGTGAATTTATGAGAGTGGAAATTTCATTCATGCCATTCAATGGTTACTCCTGAACGTTATGAATCTTAGCGCGTATTTGATCTACCACCAATGAAGAAACAGTGTGGCGTTTTACTTTATCGCAGAGGTATTCTTTAAAAGATTTTTCAATTTCAAATTTATCGAGGCACCAGGAACAGCAATTCAGTTCATCTAAAAAAACTTTTTCTTCTGTTTCACTCAGCTCACCATCGAGGGCAAGCATCACTCTTTCCAATGTGGCTTTGCAATCATGTTTATGACCTGAGTGATCTTTTTTACTGAAGCCAATTGCTTCAGCGATTTTCCTTATACCCCATTTGTTTGGCATAGCCACGAAGTTTTTCTTTTAAAAGGTTTCTTGCACGATGCAAACGCGATCTTACTGTTCCTACCGGTATATCAATAATTTTTGCAATCTCTTCATAGCTGAACCCTTCAACATCACACAACAAAATCACGGTTCTAAAATCTATATCTAATTCATTTAGTGCGCGCGTTACTTCATCACCAATCAATCCTTTAAATATATCTTCACGCAAATCCAACTCACCCACTGTTGATGCATCGTCACCATCATGATAGGTTACAAAATCTTCGTAGTCAACTTTATTGGGTGTGCGTACTTTTCTCCTGTATTCATTAATAAAACTGTTCTTAAGAAT
>JAJAYG010000086.1 GCA_026786335.1 Chitinophagales bacterium
AGCCCGAAATTTTGCACTTTCCTACTCGGCCTCCGACCTCGGATTCCATGCCTACGGCGCTGAATAGCCTACCCCGACAAGTCGGGGACAAAAAAACGTCGTATAATCTCTATGAAACCACCGCAACAACTCTATTATTTAGCTGACCCAGAATCAACAACTTAGCGTGACTGCTCGCGGCATCAAATAAATAATAATGGTGCTAACAATGCATGGTCTCACATAGCCGACTAAGCGCGGCCACGTAGCCCATGCCGACGATGGCAGAAACTAAAAAGCAGAAATATCAACAGCACAAGTTACCGCTTTACGGTTAAATCTGAAAAAAGCTGTTTGATAAGAAAACAATGAAGTTTCAACCCATCGATTGGATTAATTCTGAAAGCACCATTAAAAAGAAGCAAGTAAGACGCAAGCCTAAATGCGAGAAATATGGTATCAAGTTTACAATTTACGTTTTATGAAAAAAAATGTTAGCCAATTTAATGCTTCAAAACGAAGCATTGGTAATCTTTTTTTATTGTTGCTTTGCATTGGTCTATCAGGTAATCTTTTTTTGACAGGGTGTCGAAAAGAAAAAACTGATGCAGACATTAAACAATTGGTCTCTGTCCCAGTATTAAGTGACGTTATTTTTGAATCAAACAGGCTAAAATTCGCGACCTATCAAGACTTTTATGAAGCGAAGACTACAATGCAACTACATCAACGCAATCTCGGTTCATTTGAAAGGCAGTTTACAGGGTTCAAATCATCACGAACTTTATACTTTGAGCAGGTAAATTCGATTACTGATGTATCGCAAGGTAATCTACCACCATTCATGACATTGATCAAAATGGCTGATGGTGAAGAATACATTCGTCCATCTGTAGATTTTCAAATCATGGGTCATCTGACCAACGCAGAGGGAATTGTCCAAATAGAATCTGATGTTTTCATGTATACCTACGACAACGTTTTTAAGGTATCAGAAGCCAATATTCATCTTTTGCAAGCGGGTTCAAGCCTTACAAATAATCCTTTAATTCAGATTCTACCTATTGAACGTAAATATAGAGAAGTTGTACAGGATAGAAATGAACTTGCTGAGTGCGAATGGTTTTATCAAAGCAGCGGATCAAAAAAATTCCATTGTGAGGTAAAATCCAGGATTTACCCGGGTTATTCACAGTTGAGCGTAGATATGGATCACTATAAGAAAAGATTGGGTATTTGGTTTTTAAATGATGCCCCTTCTATGTCTTTTTCTGGAACTTTGAGGTCAGATTGTTGTTTAAATGGATAACAGTTCAGTTGCTGTCCAACAGTCGGAGGTAATTCATGTTCTCTTAATTCAAATCTTCAGTGTGTTTACAGCACTTCGGCGAGTGGATCAAATCAAGGAGAGATATTTGATGTCATAATGGATAATAACTCAGGAGGTCACTTTTCCTTGGGGTCACCGACTAATATACTTTTCACGGGGAGAGGAGATGATAACATAACCAGAACATGTTCCATCATTAGATAATCAAAAATTAAGTTGCCGTGATGTTGTCCAAAATCCACATCACGGTAACTTTTTTTTAAACAAGCAAATAAAATATGATTTTAATGCGTAAAATATTCATTTTTATCTGTTTAATGAGTATTTCCCTCGCAGCATACGGGCAGAAAATCAGTATTTCAGGATGGGTTAGTGATGCGGAAACAGGCGAGAAGTTAGTAGCGGCATCCGCGCAGGAACTGATCTACAAAACAGGCTCCATAACTGACAACTATGGCTTTTTTTCTCTCAAAATGAAGCGCGGGGACGTGCTGCTGCGCTACGCTTACGTTGGTTATTCCAGCGACACTGTAAGGATCAATGTCACCAAAGATACCGCAATCAACATTGCACTAAAACCTGCAACCTTGAAAGAAGTCGTCATAGTCGGATCGGCACGACGTGATTTAGGCGTGGTGCAGATACCTGTTCAAGACCTGAAATCACGCCCCGTTATATTCGGTGAACCCGATGTGATCAAGGCATTGGCACTGACTCCAGGTGTTAAGCAGGGGACGGAAGCAACCACTGGGTTATACATTCGCGGGGGCACTCCTGACCAAAACAATATCCTTTTAGATGGTGCAACAGTATATAATACGAGCCATTTATTTGGGTTTATCTCTATTTTCAACCCGGATGCCCTCAAGTCTGTAACCCTATATAAGGGTAAAATGCCCGCCAAATTTGGCGGCAGGCTATCGTCTGTGCTGGATGTGGTGATGAAAGAAGGAAGCAATAAAAAAAGGAAAAGTGAAATTTCTATCGGGATCATCAGTTTCCGATTTTGCACTGAAGGCCCCATCAAAAAGAACAAATCATCCTATTTTTTATCGGTAAGAACTTCTTACCTTGGTCTTTTGGCTTTGCCAGGTCGCATCTCTTACCACAAAGGCAACAAGGATACTTACGCTAACTATTGGATGTACGATGTGAATGGAAAAGTCAATTTTGACCTTGGAAGAAACAGCCATTTTTATGTGAGTTTCTACACTGGTAAGGATACTTGGAAGGCAAGATCAATGGATAATTCAGGAGAGGGTATATTGGGCTTGGACTGGGGC
>JAJAYG010000087.1 GCA_026786335.1 Chitinophagales bacterium
ATTTACAACTCCTGCGCTTCCGGTGATTTCACAAAATGGAAACTTGCTCACTTGCAGTGCTTCAGATTTTTATCAATGGCAATTTAACTCAACAGATATTCCGGGAGCTACTGCTCAAACTTATACAGCAACGCAAACAGGATTTTACTCGGTAGTAATTAGAGATCAAAACGGTTGTGCAAGTTCTTCAACCGTTTATATTGATTTAACCGGCATTGAAGATTTTACATTTGAATCGGGAATTGAAATCATTCAGGGAGCGGGTGACGGAATTATTGTTTTGCATTCAGATAAAAATGAAATCGCAAATCTGGATATTAATGTATTGAATGTTCTTGGGCAATCAGTTTTTCATTCATCAAACATTTCATTTTCGGGTAATGAAGAAATTGATCTCTCTCATCTTTCACCTGCAACTTATTTTGTTCAACTAACCTTGAACAATAATATTTATAACGCCAAGTTAATATTGGCTGAATGATAAAGCAGCACGTTAACACCGGTTTATTTTCATTCTGCAAATGCCTAGTTCTGTATGTCTGTTTAATGTTTGTTAATTTTAAGCAATGAAGATTTTTACTCTGTCGAAATTATTACTGATTGCACTTGCATTTTATTATGCAACACAAGCATCGGCAGCTGATGTTCCCGTCACCTATTTATCATCACAAATAAAATTTATTGAAAACAAAGGGCAGCAACCCGCACAGGTTTTATACAATGCCAAAGTACCTGGTGGAAATATTTACCTCGAAAAAAATATTTTCACCTATTACATTTTTAGTGGCGATGATCTTAAAAAAATTCATCCGCTCCGAGAGGATTCAGTAATTATTCATGGTCATGTATGGAAAGAAATATTTATGGGTGCCAATCCAAATCCCACTACAACAGCTGTTAATCCTTCAACCTACACGCTTAATTATTTTATTGGCAACAATCAAGCTCATTGGGCAACCAATGTTCACGACTACTCGCAGGTGAGTTACAAAGATTTGTACAATGGTGTTGACATGAATGTTTATGCCTTCGGTCCAAATCTCAAATATGATTTAATCGTGCAGCCCAATATTGATCCTTCGGTAATTCAAATTCAATTTGAAGGTGCCGAAAGTGTTTCAATCCAAAATAATTCATTAGTGATTGGTACTTCGATTGGAAATTTCACCGAGCAGAAACCTTACTCTTATCAAATTATCAATGGCGTTAGAAAAACTGTTTCGTCAAAATTTATTTTGATCGGAAAAACCGTTTCATTTAAAATCACCGGAAGATACAACCACGATCTGCCGCTGATTATTGATCCAACTCTCATCTTCGCTTCATACACCGGCAGCACTGCAGATAATTTTGGATACACTGCAACTTATGATGGCACTGGTGCAATGTTACTTGGTGGTTTGGTACACAGTGATGGATATCCTGTAACAATCGGTGCAGTACAATTTACTTATGGCGGCGGCAGTAACATCATTGGTAATGGCTATGCCTGCGATATGGGAATTATGAAACTGAGCGCTATGGGAAATGCATTGTTATGGGCAACCTATTTGGGAGGATCAAGCAATGAAACTCCGCATAGTATGGTGGTTGATCAAAATGACAACCTCTGTGTTTATGGCAGAACATGGTCTGATGATTTTGCAACAACAACAAATGCATACGATAAAACTTACAATGGTGATGGTGATATTGTTGTTGCTAAAATCAGCAGCAATGGAAACACACTTTTAGGTTCAACCTACCTTGGCGGAAGTGATGAAGACGGAGTCAATATCAATGCTACAGAGCCTGGCAACGGAAGTATTAAAGTTAACTATGGTGATGATGCACGCGGTGAAATTATTACTGATAACATCGGGAATATTTATGTGGCTACTTGCACCAAGTCGACTGACTTTCCTGTTACTTCAAGTGCTTTGCAATCTTCAAACGGAGGCAATCAGGATGGATGTGTTTTTAAATTTAATACAGATGTTAGCTCATTACAATGGTCAACCTATTTAGGTGGTTCAGGTGATGATGCTTGTTATTCACTTGATGTTTTTAACAGTGAGCTTTATGTTTCAGGCGGAACTGCAAGCAGCAATTTTCCTGCAACTGCAGGATCGCTTCATCCAACTTTTCAGGGTGGCGCTACTGATGGTTTTGTTTCGCACATCAGTGCTGATGGCACCACGCTTCTACAATCTTCATTTATCGGAACATCGGGTGATGATCAATCTTACTTTGTAAAACTCGATGCAAGTTCAAATGCTTATTTGTATGGCCAAACCAGCGGTGCTTATCCTGTTACTGCAAACGTTTATACCAACCCTAACAGCGGACAATTCATTCATAAATTGGATCCAACTTTAAGTTCAACAATTTATTCAACTGTGTTTGGGAATGGAAGCGGCAAGCCGAACATTTCTCCTACTGCTTTTTTGGTTGATACTTGCGAAAATATTTACATAAGCGGTTGGGGAGGCAGTGTGTTTTCGCAATGGTCGTGGTTTAATAAAGACATGCACAACATGCCGATTACTTTAGATGCGTTGCAAACAACAACAGATGGAAATGATTTTTACATCGCAGTATTTAAAAAGAACATGGCATCACTTGCTTATGCAACTTACTATGGTGGAAATACTGCACCCGATGTTGCAACAGAACATGTTGATGGGGGCACTTCGCGCTTCGATAAAAACGGCGTGATTTATCAAGCAATATGTGCAGGATGCGGAGGAAACTCCACCACACCAACTACACCCGGTGCATGGAGCGAAACAAATAACAGTTTCAATTGCAATGAACTCGGGCTTAAGCTCGAAGTAAATTTATTTGTGGTGAGCGCTGCACTTGAAGCGTTTCCTACTGTAACAGGTTGCGTACCGCTCACAGTTCAGTTCACCAATAATAGTTTGAATGCAACTGTGTTTGAATGGTTCTTTGGTGATGGTGGTTCGTCTTCATTAGAAAATCCAATTCACACTTTTACCGACACCGGCACTTTTCAAATCATGTTGATCGCTTCAGATCCAACTGCATGCGTTCCAAAAGATACGGCTTACACAACAGTTGTGGTTTACAATACAAAAGTTGACGGAAATTTTCTTTACCAAATTATTGATCTCTGTGATTCAGTTCAAATTAATTTACAAGGAAACTCAAGCAGCATCAGCACTACCTATACATGGGATTTTGGCGATGGTGCATTTGC
>JAJAYG010000088.1 GCA_026786335.1 Chitinophagales bacterium
TCTTTATCCTAACCCAGCCGATGATGTTTTAATTCTTAAGACAAATGGTGTTAACCATGATGTAACTAATTTTTCAATTCTTGATTTAACAGGCAGAATAATTTTTTCGTTACAAGAGATTAGTGATGCAGAAGAAATATTAAAGATAGATGTACATACACTTCCTTCGGGAATTTATTTCGCACAAATTAAAACGGATACACAAGCAGAAACTGTGAAGTTTGTAAAGAACTGACAATAGATCAGGAATTATCACCTGACAACGGTTATCTTTTTTACTGCGACCTTATCGCCGCTTTGTATACTTAATTGATAAAGCCCAACAGTAAGTGTGCTTACATCAATATCCTCTGTATAAATCCCCTTAGAAACATTTTTAACTTTATTTGATTTCACAACCACACCAAACAAATCTGTAAGTTGCCAACTAACATTGTGTGCTGGTAAATCACTTACTAAATTAACTTTTCCATTCGCAGGGTTAGGATAAATATTGAGCGGTAATTTTTCAGCCACACTAAACTGCGAAGTTGGCAAACCATAAAAAGCACTATCAAGTATAATGTTTTCATCACCTGTTTGATAATCCATAAGAACAAATCCGCAACTCATCATTTCATCGCCCGACTCTCCGCCATCTTTCACCATCTTTGGTGGGTTGTTAGGGTTATCCGGGTTATTTACTGTGTTATCAAATACTGCTTCCCCCAACAACGTTGCATCGAAAGGTACTTCCATAACTTTAGTGAGCATGTAATTATACTGCCAGTAAAAAGACCATTTAGGAATATAAAGAAGGTTAGTTGTATCCCCGGGTGAAGTGACCATTCGTACGCGCCATGAAGTGCATACATGGTGGCTATGAGGTGTTAGCCCAAGCATAGATTTATGAACTCCCGGAGTAGTAACTTCATTGAATGTTTTTACCACGTTGGCCGGAATAATGAATGGCCCATTAACCAATTGCGCCAGGAAGAGCCATTTTGTTCTGTAAACCCTCCGTCTCGAAGAATCGGGTGCCGAACAAAATTTAAAGAACAACTTTGAACTATCAACCTTTCCCATGCTACCGGGTGAGTAATGGATGCTGATAATAATATCGGCACCCGGAGGAATTTCAATACCCATGTTTGAGGGTAACTTAAAAATTCCATTGCCAGGAAGCCATGCACCAACATCAACTGAAGTATTGCTAATGAAACCGTTGCCACCTCCACCGGTATCAAAGCCCGGAAGAGTGTCTGCTAAATCTTTAAGATAAGCAATATCAGCGGTATCGGCATTGAAAGTAGTATGGTGAACGATTGACCAATCGCCGGGAATAAATTCAAACTCGTTAATGTATTTTGTCTCGGTATAATTTGAATGAATAACAAAGGATCTGTAAACATTAGAATCATTGGTAATGGTAAATTTCGGAATTTGAATTGTATCATCCGGATTTAACATAGTGGCTCCACCATTGTAAACAGGGGGCACCGGTGCACTACTCAAATCACCTGAAGGCATTCCTGCATTAACCCAATCATTGATCGCTGTAATATCATCGTCTGACAATACACGCTCATTCCAATAGTGATTGTAATTAGGATCGGCAGGCCAGGGAGGCATCTTCTTAGAATTTACATCAATTTGGATATTGATGCCATTTGCAACAGCATCGTCATAGGTCATTAATGAAAAGGGAGCAATTGCTCCATCATGATGGCATACAGTGCAATTACTGTAAAGGATGGATGCAACTTTAGAACTCCAGTCAGGGGTTTGTGCATTGATTTCAAATGCAGAAAAACAAAAAAGCAGAATGAGTATTTTCTTCATCGATTTAGAAATTATAGAATCCAAATGTAATTAATAAAATCAAATTTATTCTATAATTTCAACGTATCCATCCTTAAAATAGTTTTAATAATTCTTAGTCCTTCAAATCTATGATGCAGATAAGGATATAAAAAGTAAGATATTATTTACAATTTACTTTTGCTTTATGAAAAAATTTGATTTCCTCATCATCGGTTCAGGCATTGCAGGCTTAACCTATGCACTTAAAGTTGCACAGCATGGTTCGGTTTGCATTATTACAAAAGCTAGTGAAGATGAGTCGAACACTAAATATGCACAGGGCGGTGTAGCTGCTGTTTGGGATTTTGAGGAAGACAGTTACCGCAAACACATTGCAGATACACTTGATGCCGGCGCAGGATTGTGCGATAAAAAAATTGTAGAGATCGTGGTGAAGGAAGGGCCGCAGCGGGTGCAGGAAGTAATTGACTGGGGTGCCAGGTTCGATATGAATGCAGAAGGTGTATATGATTTGGGAAGAGAAGGCGGACACAGCGAACATCGTGTACTCCATCATAAAGACAACACCGGATTTGAAATTGAGCAAACATTATTACAGCAGATTTCTAAACATCCTAACATTGAATTGCATACACACTACTTTGCTATTGACATTATCACACAGCATCACCTCGGTGTTGAAGTAACGCGGCGCACAAAAAATATTGAGTGTTACGGTGTTTATGTTTTGAATACGCGAACAAAAAAAACAGAAACCATTCTTTCCAAAATTACTTTGCTTGCAACAGGGGGTGCAGGCCATGTATATCGCAATACCACCAATCCTATTATAGCAACAGGTGACGGCATCGCAATGGTGTACCGTGCAAAAGGAAAAATAGAGAATATGGAGTTCTACCAGTTTCATCCAACGGCACTGTACAACCCCGGTGAGTATCCTTCCTTTTTAATCACCGAAGCCATCCGTGGCTTTGGAGGAATCCTAAAAACGAATGATGAGAAGGAATTCATGCACAAGTATGATAAGCGCGCATCGCTTGCACCGCGTGATATTGTTGCGCGTGCAATAGATAATGAAATGAAAAAGCGCGGTGATGAATGTGTGTTCTTAGATTGCCGCCATCTCGACAAGAAAAAATTTATCGCACACTTCCCTAACATCTATGAGAAATGTTTGTCAATAGGAATTGATGTAATGAAGGACATAATTCCTGTAGTACCTGCTGCGCATTATCTCTGCGGCGGAATTAAAACCGACGACCGCGGAAGAAGCTCCATCAAAAATTTATATGCCTGCGGCGAGTGCGCCTGCACCGGTTTGCACGGCGCAAACCGTCTTGCATCAAATTCATTATTAGAAGCCATGGTATTTTCTCACCGCGCTTACTTAGATGCTATAAAAGTTTTTTCGAAAATTGATTTTCAGAAAAAAATACCTGCATGGAATGCCGAAGGAACTTTTAACCCCGAAGAAATGGTGCTCATCACATTTACAAGAATAGAATTGCAAAACATTATGAGCAGTTATGTTGGAATCGTGAGATCGAACTTGCGGTTGAAAAGAGCATTCGAAAGATTGGAATTAATCTACCGCGAAACAGAAGAACTATATGAGCGCACCATTGTATCGCCCGAACTCTGCGAGTTGCGCAACCTCATCAACGTCGGTTACCTTATCATCCGCTCTTCGATGATGCGTAAAGAAAGTCGCGGACTTAATTTCAATACCGATTACCCGAAGAAATTGAAGGTGGGGAAGAATACGATTTTGTAATTGTAACTCTTGCAAACTTAAATCACATTGTAAAAAAATTCCAAGAACAAATAAATCCTAAGTTTTAAATTTCAAAACCTAATCATTCATGCTTGAGCACCAGCGCTGCAGGCGTTGTTTTTTCCCCATTAAACTTTCCCTACAAACCATTGTCACAGCAAGCAACTTCAATCAATCATTTTTCCCATGAAAAAATATTTGCTGCTCTGTGTGATCTTGTTCAATGCCGTTTTCATTTTACATGCGCAAACAAAACTGTTCGTTTATTTCGTGAGTCATAATGAAGACAACATCGGTTACCTCAATGGCAATGGTGGCTACCTTAGTTATGAGAGTGCGAGAAGTGCATTGATCAGCTTTGCAGATTTGATACAGTCAAAAAATGCATAATGGAATTTCGGAAGCGATAATGTATGTCTGCGAGCAGTCGCGCAATACGATACAGGCTTAAGTACAATCAACACCAACAATAAAAATCTGGTGCAGTGGCTTAAGGAAGACCGTGGTGTTGAATGTGATCCGCACACGCATGAAGCAACTTACAACTACGCCGATGTTGCGTACCTCATGCAACAGTTAGGTGTAACACCCACCAATACCATGAGCGGATTTCTTTACAACCAACTTCAAAACGGACATAGCTGGGAAGATTACCAGGATGGAGTTTTGGGAGATTCATTTCCAACCTTCCATTGGTATCCCGAAATATTAGGGGGCGCGGCAACACCCAATCATCTTGATGATCCGGAATATTACGGCGTGTACAAACCGAAATCAATGGCGGAGTTTACAGTACATGAACCAACAAATCATTTGATCTTATGCGGCACCGGTTGCAAACTCAAGATCAGCGATACTTCTACTGTTGCTTATATTTTTTCACAGATAAAAAGAATCACTGATGCAATACAAGACGGAACAGTTCCTGCCAACGGAATCTACACACAGGAAATCATGTTCAGCGAAAGTGATGCAGATCAAATTTTCTTTCTGCCTTTTGTAACAAGTTTGATTGACTCCATCAATGTGTTAGTTACAGATGAAAAAGTTGAATGGCGAAACATTGCTTCGGTCATTGACTATTGGAAAAATGATTTCAATTCACAACCCTTTGCCATGGACTGCAATTTTACTGTGCTGCTTGAGCCATCAGCAGTTACTGAAATTAATTCGCAAGAGGGCTTCGAAATATTTCCCAATACAGCAGATGAACAATTGCAAATAACAGTGAGTGATTTATTGTTTGGAAATGAAATAAAGATTACGAATATCAATGGACAACTGATGATGAAAGAAAAAATCATTTCAAACAAAATCGAAATTCCTGTTTCAAGTTTTTCTGATGGAATTTATTTCATCAGCGTGGCAAACAGTGTGAAGAAATTTTTTGAAGCAATGAGTATTTGATGTGGGGGGTAAAAAATTATTTCAGTAGTAGGGAAATCCGCAATCCTTGACATCTTGAGCACTTCAATAAACTCAGTACAGGTTTTATCGAAGGGAAATAGAAAATATGTTAAATGCTTCGATAAACTCAGCATAACAAAAGTCGGCATTGGATCAATTAAATTAGTATGTAACAATGATAGAAAGGTTTTATTACTGACTTTGTCACCCTGAGCACTTCGATAAACTCAGCACAGGTTTTATCGAAGGGCGCAATCCCTACCTGCTCATCACCACATAATCACTCACCAAAGTTTTCAGAAACTGAATTTTATCAAAAGGAGTTTTACTCAAACTCAATTGCTCCGCCATTCGATCGGCGAGAATAGTAATTGCTTCACTGTGTGCAATATTGTTATGATTTTTTACGCGGTCAACAGCTTGCTTGATCAGCAGCATATCCTGCTCACTAAATTTTTTTACATCAGGATAAACAGGTTTGTAATCCTCAATGGTTTTCATAGAGAGAATTTCGTTGAGGTTTACTGATGACCACGGATTTAATTTTATCACTGCCGTATTCGCCAGCAAATCGCCCAGCCGCTGACTGCGCTCTGTGGAACTGATCATCATCACTGCAATGGAACCAAGCGAGCACCAGATATCAATAAACCTGAAAGCCCACCTCACCACGTAATCATTGCCGGTTGGTTCTTTGCCGGTGATCTTTACAATCTTCAATCCCAATAATCTTTTTCCCACGCTTTGTCCGTTCATCAGCATTTCAAAAGTGAGCGAATAAAAAACGAAGATTAAAATATTTACAATCGGAATAATGTAGACTGAAAATCCGCTGCTGCTGAATAGCCACGCCATCAATAACGAGAGGATTGCGAGAACACCAAACATTAAAATCATGTCAACCATAAATGCAAACATGCGGTCGCGAACTGTTGCCAATGCATATTGTATCGTTACGTTTTGTGTAGTATTGATGTCGATTGTGCGCATTAAATTTTTTTTCTCAACTTGCCTTGCTTAAATGAAAGAGACAAGATTCATTAAACAAAATAAAGAAAAGTGGAGCGAACTTGAAGGGGTGCTTAAACAAAGCAAAAAAAGTCCCGACAAGCTGAGCGAATTATTTGTGAAAGTTACAGATGATCTTTCTTACTCACGCACATTTTATCCTAACCGCTATGTGCGGGTGTATCTGAATAATCTTGCTCAACGAATTTTTTTCAGCATCTATAAAAACAAAAGAGATCGCCGAAGAGGATTTTTAAATTTCTGGAAAGAAGAACTGCCGCTGCTTGTTTACCAATCGCGAAAAGAATTTTTGCTTTCGTTTTTAATTTTTTCTCTTTCTGTTGCAATAGGTGTTTTCTCCAGCATCTATGATCATGATTTTGCACGCCTGATTTTGGGCGACGGCTATGTTGAAATGACAAAAGAATTTATTAAAAGCGGCGACCCGATGAAAGTTTACAAACAGCAGAATGGTTTTGATATGCTGTTAGGCATCACCATCAACAATCTTTATGTTTCATTTCAAACTTTCATCTATGGATTATTTTTTACCATAGCCACCATCGGCATGTTACTGAACAACGGAATTATGGTAGGAGCATTTCAATATTTTTTTATCGAACGCGGATTATTTTGGGAATCGTTCCTCACCATTTGGATGCATGGCACGCTGGAAATTTCCTCTATCATTATTTCGGGTGCCGCAGGAATTGTACTTGGGAAAGGATTGGTTTTTCCGGGAACCTATTCACGATTGCAATCATTACAAATTTCTGCGCAGCGTGCATTAAAAATTTTTGTAGGCATTGCGCCCATCATTGTTACGGCTGCTATTATTGAATCATTCATTACACGCATCACCGATGTGCCCGATGTGTTGCGGTTGTTTGTGATTTTATTCTCCCTCTTTTTTATTCTCGCTTATTTTGTTTGGTACCCCATTCAAAAAAGCAGAAACACAAAAGTGCCCGATGCAATAAGATTGCCGCCCAACCGCAATCAGCAATTTGATACCACAATGATTCGCAACAACGGCGAAATCTTTGGCGACATTTTTATTTTCCTCAAGAAATCTTTTTATCAGATCTTTATCAATTCGATTGTTATTTCTGCAGCAGCATCAACAATCATTTGGATATTTAATCCAGGCCAATGGCAAAGCACACTTGTATTTAGCAGCTACCAATTTTTACAACTCGGTAGTTATTTCGATTATGGTTTTCCGGTACTGTTTATTGTTAACACACTTGCATTTGCAATCAATATATTGTTAGTGATGCGGATGGTGAAAATGCAAA
>JAJAYG010000089.1 GCA_026786335.1 Chitinophagales bacterium
CATTTAAGAGTGTGCGAACATTTGAAATAAAAATTCCTGCATTCCAAACAAAATCACCGCTCTTAAAAAAAGTAGTTGCCATTTCAATTGGCGGTTTTTCTACAAACGTTTTCACTTTAAACAATCCATCTTCCTCTTTCTCTTCGTGAAACTGAATATAGCCGTAACCTGTATCTGGCCTTGTCGGCCTTATACCTAATGTGATAAGAATATCTTTCTTCTCAACAATCTTCAATGCTTTTTGCAAAGCAGCAGAAAACTTCTGTTCATTAAGAATGATGTGATCTGATGGGGTGATCACAATACTTGCATTGGTATCAAGCGATAAAATTTTATGACCTGCATAAGCAATACAAGGTGCAGTGTTTTTTCTCGATGGCTCGAGCAAAATATTTTCTCTACTAAGTTCAGGAAGTTGCTTTCGGGTTATTTCTGCGTAACTTTCATTGGTGATAATAAATATTCTTTCGGGAGGGAAAGTATGTCTTAATCGCTCATAACTCTGTTGTAATAAAGATTTACCTGTGCCTAGAATATCAATAAACTGCTTGGGGTATTTTGATTTGCTCAATGGCCAAAAGCGGCTGCCTATTCCGCCGGCCATCATTACCGCATATTGGTTCTTCTTCATCAGAGTGCAAAAATAGGATATAGGTTTAAGAAGTGAATTGAAGTAAGTTTATACCAATCCTTCACGCAACAGATCGTGCACATGAACAATACCTGTATATTTTTTCTTATCCATCACCATTACCTGAGTTATTTTATTTTTTCTCATAAGCTCCAATGCATTTACAGCCAATTCATCTTTTGAAATTGTTTTGGGGTTTCTGCTCATAATGTCTTTTGCTTTCAGCGTCTGGTATTCGGTATACTCATTCATCATTCTCCTTAAATCTCCATCGGTGATTATACCCACCATTTCATTTTTATTGTTTAATACAGCAGTGGCACCAAGGCGGTTAGAGGTGATGGTTAAAATTACTTTTTGTACAAGATCATTTTCATTTACCTGCGGTTTGGAGTGCTGCACCAAAAGGTCACTCACCTTTAAATAAAGTTTTTTACCCAAAGCTCCGCCCGGATGAAATTTTGCAAAATCCTGCTGCGAAAAACCCCGCATTTTTAAAAGGCATACTGCAATTGCATCGCCCATTGCCAATTGGGCTGTTGTGCTTGAAGTGGGAGCAAGATTATTTGGGCAAGCTTCTTTTGTTACAGTGGTATCTATTACAAAGTCGGCATGAGCAGCCAGGAAACTTTTTATGTTACCGGCCATAGCAATTAAAATATTTCCATTGTTCTTTATCAGCGGAACCAATACTTTGATCTCAGAACTTTCCCCGCTTTTGGAGATCATGATCACCACATCTTGTGTGGTAACCATTCCAAGGTCGCCATGGATTGCATCGGCAGCATGCATAAAAATAGATGCTGTACCGGTAGAATTTAATGTGGCTACAATCTTTTGAGCAATAATAGCACTCTTGCCAATGCCGGTAATTACAACTCTCCCTTTACAAGTTAAGATGCTTTTTATCGCCTTAGGGAAGTCTTTGTTTATACGCTTTTTTAATTGTAAAAGTGATTTGGCTTCAATCTCTAAGGTAGCTGAAGCAAGTTTTATGATGGCTGGGTCAGAAATATTCAAGTAAGACTTGGTAATTTTTTAATTGTGAACTATATTTGTAAAAGTACTAAAAATAGTATCTTTATTACCGAACTGTTACCACACAAGAGCTTGTTGAAAGTGATTCTTTTTTTGCATAATTGTCATAGTTGCATCACTGTTGCATTTAAAAGCCCTGTTCAATTTTAAATACTTATAAAGCAAATTAAACATTAACAATAAAAACTTGTTACACTAAATAATTATCGAATGGCAAATAAAAAAGAAGAAACCGTGGTGAAGAAAAAAGCAACCAAAGAGATTAAGTTAGAAGTGAATGGAAAAGCCGAAGGCAAGAAAAAGAACATAGCCGCAAAAGCTGAAGTTGCTGTAGTAAACGAAGCTGAAACTGAATACCAGCCTACAAAAAGAGTGGGTTCAACAGTAATCCCTATTGATGGAAGCATAAGTCTTAAAAAATCACTTAAAGAATATTTTGGTTTCGAAAAATTTAAAGATCAGCAAGAGACAATTATTAAAAGTGTGATCGAAGGCAAAGACACTTTTATAATTATGCCTACCGGTGGTGGAAAATCTTTGTGTTATCAGTTGCCTGCAATTCTTTGTGAAGGAACAGCAATAATTATTTCACCGCTGATAGCGTTAATGAAAAATCAAGTAGATGCAATCCGCGGCTATAGCAGCAAAGACAATATTGCGCATTTTCTAAACTCATCACTTACCAAGGCACAACAAAAAATTGTGAAAGCCGATTTGATGAAGGGCGAAACAAAGATGTTGTATGTAGCACCCGAAACTTTAACCAAGCAAGAGAACATAGATTTTTTGGCAGGGCTGCAAATTTCTTTTGTTGCTGTTGATGAAGCACACTGTATCTCGGAGTGGGGTCACGATTTTAGACCTGAGTACCGCAAGATAAAAGGCATGGTGGAAGGCATGGGAAGGCCGATTCCTATTATGGCACTCACTGCTACTGCAACACCAAAAGTGCAATCGGATATTCTTAAAAATTTGGGAATGCATGAAGACAATATTTTTATTTCTTCATTCAACCGCCCTAATCTTTATTATGAAGTAAGACCAAAAGGAAAGAAAGAATTAGTGCTCAATCAGATCACAAAATTTGTGAAGAGCATGCCGGGCAAATCGGGAATTATTTATGTGCTCAGCAGAAAATCAACCGAAGAGATTGCAGAATTTCTTTCGGTGAATGGAGTTAAGGCAGTTGCATACCATGCAGGGCTCGATGCGGCTACCCGCTCGAAACGCCAAGATGATTTTTTGATGGAAGAGATAGATGTAATTGTTGCCACCATCGCATTCGGGATGGGTATTGATAAACCCGATGTGCGTTTTGTAATTCACTACAACATTCCAAAGTCGCTCGAAAATTATTATCAGGAAACAGGTAGGGGGGGTCGCGATGGATTAGAAGGAAAATGTATTGCCTTCTATAATTATCACGACATAGAAAAGCTGGAGAAGTTTATGCGTGATAAAACAAGTTCGGAGCGCGAAATGGGCGGTCACTTGTTGATGGAGACCGTTGCTTACGCCGAAACTTCTGTTTGCCGCCGTAAATTTTTATTGCACTACTTCGGCGAAAATTATCCAAAAGATAATTGTGGTCATTGCGATAATTGCCTTCATCCCAAAGAACAAACAGAAGGAAAAGAATATGTAACCATGTTATTGAAAGTGGTTAAAGCTATTCATGAAAGTTTTACGATTGATTATGTAGTAGATATTCTTTGCGGCAACAAACACAATCAGGTAATGATGTTTAACCATCACATGCTTGAGAATTTTGGGGAAGGAAAAGATCACGATGATCATTTCTGGAACAGTGTGTTGCGCCAGGCATTGCTGCACAACCTTATCATTAAAGACATTGAGAATTATGGTGTAATAAAATTGAGTGATAAAGGAAGGAAGTTTTTGGAGAAGCCCTATTCTGTAATGATTTCTATCAACCATGATTTTGATAACCTCGAAGATTCGGAACCCGAAGGCGGCACAGGAGCACTCGATCCGCTATTGCAGAAGATGTTGCATGAGCTAAGAAAGAAAGAAGCGCTGAAACTAAAATTGCCTCCCTACATTCTTTTTCAGGATCCATCGCTCGATGAAATGGCAACCATGTATCCCACAAAGATTGATGAGCTTATAAGAATTTCGGGAGTAAGCCATGGCAAAGCTGTAAAATATGGTAAGCCGTTTCTTGAATTAATTGAAAGCTATGTTGAAGAAAATGATATTGAGAAACCAAGCGAGATGCTGGTTAGGTCAGTTGTAAATAAATCGGCAAACAAAATTTACATCATCACCAATATCGATAAAAAAGTTCCTTTCGATATGATTGCACGCGGAAAGGGAATGAAGATGGAAGAGTTGCTGATTGAAATGGAATCCATTGTATCATCGGGTACCAAACTCAATCTCGATTATTACATCGATGATTTTATTGAGGAAGAAAGACAGCAGGAGATCTATGATTATTTTAAAACTTCAGATTCCGATTCTATTGATGATGCCGTGCGTGAAATGGGAAAAGAAAATTTTAGTTGGGAAGAAATTCAAATGATGCGGCTGAAGTTCCTGAGTGAAATGGGGCATTAATTTTTTTCTGCATTTGCATATTGCTTACTTTTCACTGCAGAAATAATTAACTTTCATGATGCAGCTGCTCAGCAATATCTGGTATTCATTTCCGGTACAGTTAATTCTGCTGCATTTAAGAAAGTACTTATTTATGCTCGTGCCATGGTTGATGCTCACCTTAATGGTCACCGGCAATCTTCTTAAAAAACTGGGATGGCATTATCTTTTTCTCGACCCCGAATATTTTAGCAAAGTAAACTTCATCAGCTTTTTTATAATTGGTGTTGCGCTCGGTGCATTTATTTTTATCTGGAACATCACCAGCTATATCCTCAACAGTTTCAGGTTTCCCTTTCTGGCTGCATTTGAATCTCCGTTTCTGCGGTTTGCATTAAATAATTTTTTCTTTCCGCTACTATTCATCATCATCTACATTGTTGCCATCATCGAGTTTCAGTTTTATTCAGAGTTAAAATCTTTTTGGGAAGTGCTGTCTTATCAACTTGCACTCATAAGCGGAATGTTGCTGATGCTTGGGATCACCTTCTTCAGGTCACTTAATATTCATGTAGAAAAATTAGCCGAGCGCAACAGAAAGCGCAAGGCTTCATTACCCAATAAGAACTTAAGAAAGTGGTGGTATGATGGAAAAAAAATAACCGGAGTTTTCTCCAATGAAATCAGAGTTGATTATGTAC
>JAJAYG010000090.1 GCA_026786335.1 Chitinophagales bacterium
GCCTTGGGTTCCACTTGGAACGTTTGTTTTTTTTAAGACCGTATAAGGATTCTTTCTAAATGCATCCTCAGACTCTGCTTTTGTTAAGAAAGACTTGTAAACTGCTCCTTCAAATCCGAATACTTGATTTTTGCAATTGTCCCAATCTTGTTTTTCTCAATCTTTATTTCACCACCACCAACTTCTTAATATCAAACTGTTGCCTGCCCGACGTGAGTTTGAAAAAATAAATACCTGATGAAAATGCTGTCGTATTGATGGTGGTTGTCAGATTTTCTTCATTGATGTATTCTGTTTTTAACACTTTGCCGAATACATCGGTGATGATGAGTTTCATCTCTTCTTCACTGCTCCAGTTTTTTATAAATACTATCACCTTGTCAGTTGCTGGGTTAGGATAAAGCACCATATCATTTTCATTTAATTGAAGTGAAGATGGTGTTGAACCTCCAAGCAATTGCGCATAGTAAGGCGCAAAGATGTCGCGCTCGGAAGTTTTTTCTATTGACATTGAATCGGGCATTAATGATTTTGCAATGTAAATTCTGTTTGCTGTTGAATCATCAATAGTGAAAACGATATTTTCTAAAGTTGTTAATGTCCAACTTTGGATCGTGCTGTCAAATTGAATTTCAAGAACGGAAATATCGGAAAATGCAGCGAGCGTTGCATCACTGTAGTTTGCAATAAATGCTGAGTAATCATCTTGAAATTCATTTGTTAAAATTTTATCGGCAGTAATTGAATCAGCTTCTTCGGCTTCTTCTCCCTTTGCTTTAAAGTTGCATGGTTCACAATCAAGTATAGAAGGAACACAAAAAGAAATTGGAGCAGCATAAAAACTTATCAGAGGAAATGATTGGGGAAGACAAGTTGCATTATTTCTCAATTTTAATTCTGATGATGAAGGTGGCGTGTTGGTAGCATAAGGAGGTCTCCAAATATTTTCTCTTGCATACAAATTGGGTCCGGGATGTTGAGGAACTGTGTTAAAACATACATCAAGTTTTAATGAAACATCAGCATCATTATAAATCCAGTTGTGATTGTAATATCCCGGATGACCACCATTGATTGCATTTGATACCGCATCAATGTTCAGTATTGTATTTACGGTTCGAATGGGTGTGCCTAAACTTGCAAGCACTCCGGAACAACCTAAATCTCCCATATTTAAAACCGATGTGAAATGTCCGTTTGGAATGGTTGACCAAGTGCCATACATGTCAATACCAAAATCCGATGACCATTCAATCACCGAACTATTGCGTATCCAAACTTTTGTATCGTAGCTGCGAAGCCCTGTATAGCAATAAGAAATTCTCGAGTGATCGTCAATAAATAAACTGAAACCGTTGACGACATTAATTCCTGTTTCAAAATCCTGAATCACTGTGTTATTTACTTTGTGCAAGGTGCCTCCCGAAATTTCAATTCCAACCGAGCCCGCTGTATAAACATTGCTAAGTGTTGAATTACTTACCGTAATGTTTAAGCTGTTGGTTTCTTTAATAGGATTTTTACAATTAGTAAAAGTGAGATTGCTGAGCAATGCGAATACGGTGATGTTTACATTAATCACCTCAATGCCTGTGGTAATATCGGTGATGGTTGAGTTGCTGATGTTACAAGTAGTTAAGGGATGGTCAACAATTAATCCTGCATTCTGCACGGGCACTACATCAACACCATCAATCTTTACATTGTCAACCACTACTGCGCCGTTCATTGTTTTTAACGAGGTATAATTGTGTACAGCAATCAATCCGTCTTTGAGTGTAAAGTTGTGCCCGTCAATGGTGAGTTGCGGTGTTTCGATGTCTAACATTTTGGTGTTGTTATTATTACCAATCATGTTTACATCGCTGCCTGAGCCAAGTGTAAGTATTGGACTTCCAAGAAAGTGAAACCAACCATATCCGTTGTGAACCATATCGGCACCGTTAGCATATTCAAGTATGCCTTCAATGCGCACTGCTTCTGTTGGAATTGATGCATCGAATCGCAAGCCCTTCGCTGTATTATTATTTTTGATGGTGAGTTTTCCGCCTTCCATTATGTGAATCAATCCATCATGCTGCACCAATAATTCTGAGCCGTCTTCAACAATGAGTTCACTGCCGTCTTCAATGTTTATTGTACCTGCTACTTCGAGTTTAGAGTTGTTGTTTAAAATTAATTTGCTTTTGTTTTTTATTTCGAGGGTTGCGTTTGATTCTATGTGGAAGTAGGAGTTTTCATTGCAGGTCATTACTGTTGGTTGGGTGAATAGATACGGGTTTTGTATGCTGCCATCTCCTTCATAAGCAACATGCTGCGTGGGGCTTGTGCCTCTATCGAGTGAAATTGAATATCCTGATTTTATGTTGAGGGAATATTCTGAGGGGTTATCGAGAGGGAGGGTGATTGTATTTACAGTTTGATGCAAATGAATATCTGGTGCACACCAGCGTACGTTGTTGACGATATCATAATCATCCCAGCGGATTTTTACTTTGAGGTCAACAGGAGTTTCTTCCATCATATTGTCGCCCCACATTGTGTTATCTCTTTCGTCAATGATTTCTATGGAGAGACCACTGAGGTGGATAGTGCGGTTTTCAAAAGTGTTATTTGAAAAATTGGGGTTATTAGATTTATAATCTAATGGGAAATCATGACATTGGTTACCACAGCCGGCATACAAGTAAGTAAGAACCGGTGAAGAAGATGGATTTGTCGAGATGGAAATTTTCTTGTTACCGTCTAACCTGAATGCATCTTGCATATCACCATAACCTGCCAGCGTAAATTCGAATTGATTGTTAACCACTTCCCCTTTACCAAGTGCATACGTATCGTCGCTCTGTAAAATGCCATTGGGTCCTGATGTGCCGTAATCAGCCATCAGGTTCAGATCGCACATGCCTGTGAGCGGATTAGGAACTCGTGAATCCAGATCGACGGGAAGTGCGTTGCCTCCATAGCAGTAGGTTATCTTATCCGTACGAAAAGTATGATCAAAATTTCCTTCTGCGGTTATGGGAGTAAGCCAATTGCCAAGCGAATTCGGCTGAGAATAAGATGAACCTGAAGGATAAACTAACGAACTGCTTCCCTGCTTTTGATCTTTCCCGACCTCGATGTAAGCGTACATTCCGGAATTCCATTCGGAAGACTCTTCCGGTATGACAGTCAGAAAATGTGTGTGATCAAAATTTGAGAGCATCTGGTGGTTTTCTATCCACAGGTACTGACTTTTAACGTCACCCAGATTTTGCCAGTCAGGATAAGGAAGCTTGATCCGTATGGCATCTCCGGTTTTGTTGAAGTCTCGCAACCAAAATTCTCCACCGTCAGGAAATGTTGAAGCAGAAAAGTCAGTAAGGTCATCCGATTCCGAAGAGCCACTTGCATCCAAAGTACTCAACAAATGCTGCTTGGGTCCTATCAAGGGTGCCTGCGTCAAATAATTTTGCCAGCCAAGCTGAAAACGGTCAAAGCCACAGAAAGAGTTGGATACGTTATCATACTGAGCCGTGGTGCAATACATTCGTTGCTGACCCATGAATGACCATGAATCAGCACCTCCGCTTGTATGCCAGTTGTTTCCGCCAAAAAGACCGTGCAAGTATTCAGCGGTGAAGGTGTAAAAAGATGCATCCCAGGAGCAACCACCCCATTGTGATGTTAGCGGAAACTCATAAACAGTTCCATCGTCTGTTATGCTTCCCGAGGAATAACTAACACCTGTCCCGGATATACACGCATAAGGCGCCGCATGATCTTTCCAGATGATAAACATGATGTCAATCTGATGTGTTGGATCATCCGGAATAGGCGACTTGAGAACGCCGGCAGAAGTGCCCGAGTAATTATCGAAATCTGAAAGATGCTTTCCATGAGCGGTTGTGATTTGACCGGAATAATTATCAAGATAATCCAACACATCCTGCCCGTTTGAAACTTCAATGCTTACATAGTCGCCCAGTACGATGTACTCACCAAACGATGCCTGGTAAAAATAATCGGTTAAAGTACCGGGTGTAATATTGCTCTCTCCGGTAAAATCAGCATCAAACAAAGGACGAGCATTGGGATTTGGGTCATTGCCAGTTTCCCAATAAGGCGGCGCACAGTTTAATTCATCAGTGCAGTTGCTGCCATCAGGATTGGGCCACTCATCGTTGTTATCGTCGCCTTCGGTTTGAACATAAACAACAAATACTCTTATCGGAACTAAGGGATCTGTCTGCACACTACGGCTATCTGCCGTTAAGGAGTAACCATACTCTGAATTTAATTGTGCGAATGCGGTGGTGGCAATAAGCAGTAGAGTAAATGTGAGGTGAGATTTCATGATCGTTAAGGTTTTAAAAGTTTAAATGATGATTCACGATGTTGATTAGAAATTACAAGAAGAAATAAACCACTTGACCAATCTTGGGTTTCAACAGTAACCTTGTCGAATGTGTTGATCTCTCCCCGTTTCACCATTCTGCCCCACAGATCATAAACACAATAACTGCTCACAGGAGGTCCGTTATTCTTGATATGAAAACTTGAACTGATTAGCGTTGGATAAACTTGCCAGTCATTCTGAGTTTCTGCTCCTTCAATCACTCCCAGTAGCCATTCCATACCATCCCACGCTGTTATTCCAAACCAAAAGGTGGAAAAGCCATTTCCACCAAGTACAATACTATCTGTTGCATAACATGATGCAGAGATAATCGTATCTGTCATTAAGATCGTTCCGAAACAATCAATGCCCGGGTCAATACATATCATTGGAATATCAAAATAGAATCCACCCTTAGCTCGTGGCGCAGGACCCTGATCGGGATATGGAAGTGAATCAATATAAAATAAATTTCGATCCCACTTGATCTTTAATGGGAGATATGCATGCCATACACAAACAGACTCTCCAAGAGAATTTGAGTCTGTCACATAAGATTGTCTTATTAGGAAAGTAGAAAAATTAAAAGAACAGCCATAATATACTGTGAATTCAGATGTATCAATAATTGTTTGTACTTCACCCAAAATGGTATCGTAAGGTAAAACAGATTTTGCAGTTGAATCATAACAGAAATACAAAGTATCCTTGGCCCCGCTTCCATCCTCAAACCACAATGGAAAAACCCAGGCAGGTTGAACTTGTGCGCCGGGCACGGTATAAGTTTGTGCAGCAGAAAACTGTACACAAACAAAAAAGGAAAAGAGGTAATATAATTTTTTCATCACACAAAGTTTTTTAAAAAATAAAACTTCTGCTGCTTCAATTACCATAAGCGAATGGAAAGGTAAAATAATATTTTTGGATTGTGCTAATCAATTTTTGTTAGCTGCTTAAAATTATTTATTTCTCCCATCTCTGCTTTTTAATAAATTGTTATTTCGAAACAAGAATCTTATCACCAACATGAAGATCATTGGATGAAAGGTGATTCAATTTTTTCAATTCCTCCACTGTTACATTGTATTTTTTTGAAATACCGTAAAGCGTATCACCTTTTTCTATAGTATGAATTTGTTTTTCCGAAACTGATTTTACATCAACAAGTTTCACATCGCCCGAAGTTTGTTCAGCGAGAATGGGAACTGTGTCCCGTGTTTCACGAAGATAAATTACTTCACCTGTAGCTGGCTCGGTTCCAATGATCATCAGGTTTTTTTCATAGAGTTCACGCAACTGAATTCCCTGATCGCGTGAAATGTTGAACATGGTTTCGCCATCTGTTACAGTATGAAATTTTTCATTTCCATTATGTCGCTTGGGCTGAAGATATACGCGGTCACCTGCTTTCAATTGTGATGTTTCAGAAATATCGTTGTAACGCATGAGGCGATTAATCCCGATCTCAAATTTTGATGCGAGTTCATTTGCCGATTCATCTTGCTGCATGGTTACGCACTTGATATCATTAAAAACAAAAACACGCTGATTGGGAAATTTAGTTTCTGCAGGCAACACAATTTTATTTTCCTTATCAGCTGTTTCTGTTTGCGAATCGTCAGGTGTTTCTTCTTTTGATTTATTGATTTTAGCAAACCATTTGCTGCGCTCCTTATCACTTAAATCCCACTGATGCAGGTCGAAGTCCTCAATGCATTTGATAAGGATGTTTGCGTACTGCGGGTTGGTGGCGTAACCACAACTCTTCAATCCTTTTGCCCATGCTTTGTAATTATCCGAATCATAAGTAAAGAGCACGGCATATCGTTGTCTTGTTTTCAAGAAATCGGAGTGATCATCAAAAGATTCTGATGCGTTGCAATATTTTCTGAAGCACTCATTTTTTTTATCATCATCATAGGTAAAGGATTCACCCTTCCAATCGTGGCATTTTATTCCAAAATGATTATTGGCAACGGTTGCAAGCTGACTTTGCCCTGCACCTGATTCAATAATGCCCTGCGCAAGAGTAATACTTGCTGGAATGCCAAAGTGCGCCATTTCTTCTATCGCAACTTCTTTGTATTGATTTATGTATGCCTCTACCTGCTCATCATAAGATTGAGCAAAAAGATTTGAACTTAACAAACTGATGCTTATAAAAATAAATGCTATCAACAATTTCATTCTAAAAATATTTTTAAAAACCATTTTATCAAAACTTTAAACACGAAACTCAAACTCTATTTCTTCCTTATCATCATTACTCCATCACGAATGGTGATCAATAAATTTTCAACCCTCTCATCACCCTGCACCTTTTGATTAAACTCAACCAATGCTTTTGTCTCTGCA
>JAJAYG010000091.1 GCA_026786335.1 Chitinophagales bacterium
ACCTATACATGGGATTTGGCGATGGTGCATTTGCAGCAGGTCAATCAGTAAGTCATGTTTACACCACGCCGGGAATTTATACTGTTACCATTTATGCAAACGATCCCAATGCCTGCGAATCATTGGATACAGCAACTGTTGTTGTTGACTTCACGCATGTGGTGCAGGCAGAGTTGAGTGAGTATGAATATTTCGGTTGTCCGCCGCTCACCATTAATTTTTCTAACATTGGTTATGGCGGCATCACTTTCTTCTGGGATTTTGGGGATGGAAATACTTCAACTGAACAAAATCCAACGCACGTTTATCCCAATCCGGGAACTTATTATGGTTTCGAAATCGTGACTGACCCCACTGCATGCAAACCATCTGACACGGCACTATTCACAGTTACGGTTTACGACTTCCCTCCCACAGTAGCATTTTCATTTAACCCGACAACGGTAGTTGGTTATTCCACTCCCATTCATTTCACTAATGAATCGCAAGGTGCATCCTATTACTTCTGGGATTTTGGTGATGGTGATACAAGCACCGAAGTAAATCCTATTCACACTTACACACTCACCGGCGACTATCTCGTTTGCCTTACCGCTTACAACGATGGAAGTTGCCCGGCTAAGGATTGTAAATTGATACACGTTGAGTTAATTCCCATTGTTGATGTGCCCAATGCATTTTCTCCTAATGGTGATGGCGCCAATGATGTTTTGTATGTGAAAGGGCAAGATGTAAAATCACTTAGCTTTAAAGTATTCAACCGCTGGGGAGAATTGGTCTTTGAAACGAATGATATTAATAAGGGATGGAATGGAATTTACAAAGGCATGCCTCAGGAAATGGAAGTGTATGTTTGGGAACTGAATGCAATTTTTAGTGATGGCAAAGCCGCAACACGCAGCGGGAATGTTACGTTGCTGAGATGATTCAGTTTAAAGTTTAGCGTTTCGTGTTTAGAGTTTCGAGTTTAAATAAAAGTAAATTGATGAAATGAAAAGCAGCGTCACCATATTATTTTTTGTGATTGCAATAGCAACCAAGCTGGCTGCGCAAGACATTCATTTCTCGCAATATTATTCAGCACCGCTCACCATTAATCCTGCACTCACAGGAAGTTTCAATGGAGATTACCGGGCAGGTTTGAATTACAGAACACAATGGGCAAGTGTTACAGTGCCCTATAAAACCTTCGACATCTTTGGTGATTTTAATTTGGGAAGAAAAATTTACAACCGCAATTATTATTCTATGGGAATGAATATAATTGCCGACCGTGCCGGCGATGGTGCGCTCACTGTTACTAAACTAATTGCATCAGGCGCCTATCATTTTATTTTAGATCATGCGAAAACAAATGATCTTTCACTGGGTGCTCAATTCGGATGGGTGCAAAAGAAAATTGATTTTACAAAACTCTATTTCGATAGTCAGTGGAACGATGCCGGTTTTGATACGCAACTTTCTTCGGGTGAAAATTACAAGAATGCCACCACCAGTTACCCCGATGCTGCTCTTGGAATATCTTATACCTACAATGGCCCGAAAAATATTTCTGCCAATGCGGGCTTTGCAATTTACCATCTCATTCGCCCGCACGATTCATTTTATGATGATGCAAACCAACTCGGAACACGACCAGTTTTTAATGTCGGAATAAATTATCTCTTCAACGATCACCTGAGTATTGCACCCAGCATTTATTATGAAGCGCAGAAAAAAGCAAGCGAATTTTTGTTAGGTGGAATGTTGCAATATGATATTTCGAAAGACCCATCAGTGAATACAAAATTGTATTTAGGATTTTACGGAAGAATAAAAGATGCAATGATTCCTGCTGCAGGATTCGAGATTACTCACTGGCGCTTCATTATGAATTACGATGTAAACACATCGCAACTTAAACCGGCAAGCAACGGCAAGGGCGCATTTGAAATTTCGCTTATTTACATCGGCACTTCGAAGAAAAATAATGTTCCGGGAATTGATTTGCCTTGCCCGAGATTTTGATAAAGTGATTTGTGAAAAAACGATCTTGTAAATATTTTTTGAAATGAAAATCAGATATGTTTTTCTAATAGCAACTTTAAGTACTTTACTAATTGCCTGTCATTCTTCTTCCCCTAAAAAAATTACGCCGGCATTTGATCTGTCTAAAATAAAAACCGGAATGACATTCATGGATGTAGCCAACACCATCGGTACACCCGATACCATTATTCGTGTTGGTGTTATGCTCGATGAATTCGGCAGCCAGATAAAAACAGATGAGTGGTGGTATGGAAAAAACATCGTGATTGTAATGGTGAATGATACGGTGAATGGAATTGATCCCGATGCAATAGCAACCGAGAAAAGAATTAAGCACATCATTGATTCTGCAAAGGCAGCAGATGGAAACAATAGCATCTTGATTCAACCTTCACAGCAATAATCACTTTGATTTCATTTCACTTGAATAACTTGCACAATTGTAATGACATTTGAATTCCGCGCCCATCACCCTTCAGCTTATTACCGCTTTGGTATTGTCTTGATAATTCTTATTACAATCAATTTATTTTTTATCAGCTTCTTTTTTCCTCAATTAAAAACAATGAATGAGGCAGTTTCAAACAGCATTGTTCTTATTGTACCATGGTTACTGATTTTGCTTTTACCTTCTGTTGTTTTTGGAATTTTGATTTACCGCTCCTTTGTAAAAACATTCAGGTTCACCATTGAAGAAAATTTATTTGCAGTTGAATTGCTGAAAAAGAATGGCTACAAAAAAGAATTCGCATGGGATGATTTAAAATCACTTCGCATCGTTGACTTTGAAGACAATCACTATTGCAACCTTGAATTTAATGACAAGAAAAACAATCTGGTAATACACCGCGAAAGTGGCGAGTTTGAAAAATTTTATGCGGAGCTTTTGAAGTATTCCAAAATTGAACCTGCAGCTTTGAGTCAACCATTTCAATTGTAGGGCGCAATAGGAACCAGTGGCATAGCGACTACAAAAAATGGAAGTAGATTTTTTTCTATAACCATTTCGTCGCTACGCGACTAAAATTTCTAATTCTCATTGCTTAATAAACGAGTAAGCAAAAAAAATTTTCTGCGCTCTGAATTTTTATCAGGTAATAGACGCTGCGGAGAGAAAATACATCGCAAGGAAAATTTTACTTCACTAAAAAAAGAAAGGCGACTTCAATCTGAAATCGCCTTTTCAATTTCATTAAATAGTAACTCAACTCCCGCACACTAAACAATTTCCACTTTCATCCAAGATGCAAGCTGCGCCTTCACCATATTGAGTAACGTCGGGTTCCACATCATTTACCATTGTTGGTTTTGAGTTTTCTACCTGATAAGCAGAAGCACCACTTGATTGTTGAGTAGCAACACCATTTGAAATCTCTTTTACCGAAACACTTGCCACAATTTCTTCTTGCGGTTGCATCACTTGCTCCTTCTCTATTGTGAATTTCACTGCATCTGTTGCCGCTTTTGTGCGCAGGTAATACATACCGGTCTTTAATCCTTTTTCCCAAGCGTAAAAATGCATTGAGGTAACCCGGGTTGCAGTTGCATTCTCCATAAACAAGTTGAGCGATTGTGATTGATCAATGAAAGCACCGCGATCGGCAGCCATGTCAATAATCACTTTCATTCTTATTTCCCAAACAGTTTTATAAAGTTCTTTTATCGCGGCTGGGATTTCAGCAATGTTTTGAACTGAACCATTTGCTGCAATAATTTTTTGTTTCAAATCATTGTTCCAGATTCCGAGTTTCACTAAATCCTTGAGTAGATGTTTGTTCACAATAATAAACTCACCACTCAAAGTTCTGCGTGTATAAATGTTTGAAGTGTATGGTTCGAAACATTCATTGTTACCAAGTATCTGTGAAGTAGATGCAGTAGGCATTGGAGCAACCAGCAATGAATTGCGGATTCCGAATTTCATTACATCTGCTTTTAATGAATCCCAATCCCAGCGGTCACTTGGTTTTACATTCCACATATCGAATTGAAAAATTCCTTTCGACATTGGAGAACCGGGGAAAGTTTCATAAGCGCCATACAATTTTGCTTCTTCCATTGAAGCAGTTACGGCAGCGAAGTAGATGGTTTCAAAAATATCTCTGTTCAATTGTTTTGCTTGATCCGATTCAAATGGCAGGCGCAATAAAATAAATGCATCGGCTAATCCCTGCACTCCCAAACCAATGGGGCGGTGTCGCATGTTTGATTTTTTTGCTTCTTCAACAGGGTAATAATTTCTATCAATGATCTTGTTGAGATTTTTTGTTGCCACTCTTGTTACATCAATCAATTTCTGAAAATCAAACTGACCATCTTTAACAAAACGTGGTAAAGCAATAGAAGCAAGATTGCAAACTGCAATTTCATCGGGTGCGGTGTACTCAATAATTTCTGTGCAGAGGTTAGAGCTTTTTATGGTTCCAAGATTTTGCTGATTCGATTTTCCGTTGCAGGCATCTTTGTACAACATGTAAGGGGTGCCTGTTTCAATTTGCGATTCAACAATGGCAAACCATAACGCCTGTGCTTTCACTTTCTTTCTTGCCTTTCCTTCCAACTCATATTTTTCATAGAGCGCTTCAAACTCATCACCCCAAACATCACCAAGACCGGGTGCTTCATTAGGGCAGAATAAACTCCATATTCCGTTTTCTTTCACACGCTTCATAAACAAATCGGGAATCCACATGGCATAAAATAAATCTCGTGCACGCAGTTCTTCTTTGCCGTGATTTTTTTTCAGTTCTAAAAATTCAAATACATCAGCGTGCCATGGCTCCAGATAAATTGCGAATGAACCTTTGCGTTTTCCTCCACCCTGATCTACGTAGCGCGCAGTATCATTGAATACACGCAGCATGGGAATAATTCCGTTTGATGTGCCATTGGTTCCTTTAATATAAGAACCAGTGGCGCGAATGTTATGCATGCTTAATCCAATGCCGCCGGCAGATTGCGAAATGAGTGCGCATGATTTAAGTGTATCATAAATTCCTGCAATGCTGTCGTCTTTCATTGTTAAAAGAAAACAAGATGACATCTGTGGCTTTGGTGTGCCCGAATTAAAAAGTGTTGGTGTAGCATGGGTGAACCATCGCTCACTCATTAAATTATAAGTTTCAATCGCTGCTTCAATATCTTCTTTGTGAATACCCAAAGACACACGCATAAACATTTGCTGCGGGCGCTCAGCAATTCTTCCATCAATGCGAAGGAGATAAGATTTTTCTAAAGTTTTAAATCCGAAATAATCAAATTGAAAATCACGATCATAAATAATTGATGAGTCAATGAAGTCGGCATTTTTTTCAATGATCTCCATTACATCTTCCGCAATCATTGGCGACGCCTTTCCTGTTTTTTCATTGCGGTAATTGTAGAGATCACGCATTGCCTGCGAGAAACTCTTCTTGGTATTTTTATGAAGATTGGAAACTGCGATGCGCGAGGCAAGCTGTGCATAATCGGGATGGCGAACGGTCATGGTTGCCGCAGTTTCAGCAGCGAGGTTGTCAAGTTCAGTTGTTGTTACGCCATCGTAAATTCCTTCGATCACGCGCTTGGCAACCATAATAGGAACTACGTGTTCAGGATCTAACCCGTAACAAAGTTTTTCAATTCGTGCAGTTACTTTGTCGAACTTAATTGTTTCTGTGCGGCCGTCGCGTTTGATTACGAACATGGTGTGGGTGGGTTTGGGTTATTTCGGAATTAGGATTTCTGATTTGATTTGGTGATTTGTCGTCTCATTTTAATTCACTTTCCAGCTCTGTTAAGTTTAGCTTTCATCGATTTACCTGTTGCTGTAAAAATTGCTGTAAGTTCATCTGCTTCTTTCATAATGTCTTCGAGTTTCTTTTTAGGAAACATTTCCGACTCAACTATTATCTCCAACCAAAACAAAGTTTCATCTGCTTCTCCTTCTACTATAGTTATTTTAGAAAGGAACTCTGCATCTGATCTTCCTCTGCAAGCCGCTCGGTAATTTGCGCCTACTGATGTTCCTGACTTTATTAATTGTTTACCGATTACAAATCCACTTGTTGTTTTAGGTAATGAATCAACAACTTTAATAATGCGTAGTGCAAATTCCTTTGTTCGTTTTTTCAGTTCTTCTTTTGTCATTCTTTGATTATTGCATTTAGAACCATTTCATCTAAATCCTTAAATCACCAAATCAAATCAGAAATCAGAAATCCGCCCTCCGTAATTAAAAATCTTCTTCCAACGAAAAAACTCCATTCGTAGCTGCCTGTGTATTCTGTTCTTTGTTTCCCATTACACCGCTCTTTTGATACTCTCCAACTCGCTTCTCAAAGAAATTTGTTTTTCCCTGCAGAGAAATCATTTCCATAAAATCAAACGGGTTAGAAGCGTTAAACATTTTTGGATAACCCAATGCATTCAACCACCGGTCAGCAACAAATTCAATGTACTGACTCATGAGAACTGAATTCATTCCAATTAAAGCGGCAGGCAATGCATCGGTAATAAATTCTTTTTCAATTTTTACAGCATCACCAATTATTTCAAACACACGCTCTTGCGAAAGTTTATTTTTCAGCTTGCTATATAATAAGCATGCAAACTCGCAATGCAATCCTTCATCACGGCTGATGAGTTCATTGGAGAAAGTTAATCCCGGCATAAGGCCGCGTTTCTTTAACCAGAAGATGGAACAAAAACTTCCTGAAAAGAAAATTCCTTCAACTGCGGCAAATGCTACAAGGCGTTCAACAAAACTCCCCTGCGAAATCCATTTCAAAGCCCACTCTGCTTTCTTCTTTACACACTCAACAGTTTCAATGGCATGAAAGAGGTGATCTTTTTCTACTGGGTCTTTTACATAAGTATCAATCAGCAATGCATAAGTTTCGCTGTGTATGTTTTCCATCATAATTTGAAAACCATAGAAACAACGCGCTTCGGGCACCTGCACTTCTTCCATAAAAGCAGTTACCAAATTTTCATTCACAATTCCATCACTCGCCGAAAAGAATGCAAGCACATGTGTGATAAAATGTTTTTCATTTTTAGTAAGTGAATCCCAATCCTTTAAATCCTGATAAAGATCAATTTCTTCCGCAGTCCAAAAACTTGCTTCATGCTTTTTATACATCTGCCAAATGTCACTGTGCTTAATTGGCAGAAGAACAAAACGATCTTTGTTTTCTCTTAATAACATCTCTGTACTTTCATCTGGGGTGCGTTCTTTCATTTTTATTAAAAATATTTTTTAGTGTAGAAATTTTTGCCCTTCCGGTTTTTGAAAGGGCATTGGTGAATTGTTTTTTAGAAGGAAATGGAAACTTAAATTTTTACTGACATCAATCGCAACACGATCATCTAAGCAGAACAAGATTATTTTTTAAGAATCACAAATACAACTAACTCATTTCATTTTTATGCACTCCAAAATGTGAATTGTACTTTTTATTTTGGTGTGGTGTTGATATGATGGAATGAAATGAACAATTACAGAATGAAAATTAAAATTTTGGATTGTGGAAAGATTGCCCGCAGAATCTGATAAAGATTTTTAGCAACCGGAATTTTGAAAATGAATGTATATCTTTGCTGTATACACATAAAATAATGGAGACAGCAAAACTTTTCAAAAGCGGTAATAGTCAGGCGGTGCGCCTCCCAAAAAAATTCAGGATGAGAGGTAAAGAAGTTTACATCGCGTGGCAAGATGATGCCATTGTGCTGCGGCCAAAAACAAAAGATTGGAAACCTCTTAGAGAAGCAC
>JAJAYG010000092.1 GCA_026786335.1 Chitinophagales bacterium
ATGAAAAGATATTTTTTACGAGGTGTAATTATTTAAATCCTGCAGTCTCTGAATATTCATCGCGATGAGGAACGGCAAATGTTTCAATTTTAATTTCATCGGTTAATGAAAAAACAGAATCTGCCTTTAGCTGGTGAAGTACAATATTCTTTAGCGTTACCATTTGACTCCACGGGCCATTTGTTTCTAAATAGGTTTTAAATCTTGGTAACACATAAACCGGAACTTCTTTGGTTGACATTACCTCTCTCCCCAATTGCATGAGTCCCGTATAATGCCCAATGTGAGCATGGGTGAGAAAAATTCCATTGGGTAAATAATTAAATTTCCCATTCGTGGTTTCATGAAAGTCTTCTAACTGATATTTAATATCTGGCGTTGCCTCAAACAACCACCATTGATTATTTACAGAATCAACCAGTGCTAATGAAACTACATATCTTTTTAACGAATCATTATTCCACGCTGCTGTGCAACAACTTTTCATGCAGCCTGCATGAGGGTAGCCGCCATCTTGCGCAATGCCTAATAGCTGAATATAAATTCCTGGCGAAGACTGCGAGTAAAGGCTAACAGAAATAAAAATCAGAAATACAAGTAAGCAGATGAATTTCATTTACAAAAACTTTTTGGCAAAGTAAGAAAGTGTTGCGCAGTTTTATTAGCTCTTAAATCTTAAAAACAAAAAAGCTGCTCCTGGAATTCAAGAGCAGCTTTTGAAATCTTCGAGAACAATTTATGGCCAGATACCAAGAGTGGTGTAAGATGATGCAACCTTATCAATCGCAACTACAAATGCTGCTGTGCGCATATCTTTTATCTTCTTATTTTCTAACCACGTATTTCTAATGTTATGGTACGAATTGATCATAGTATCTTCCAGTCCGCTGTTCACCAGATCTTCTTCATCAGCTCCTTCCAATAAAATTGACTTTTCACGTGCGCTAACAGATTTTCCTGTAAGTGTTTCAATTTGATTTACAAACATCTTATTGGTATTCTCCGTAAATCGTTTATCCATTCTACCAAAGCGAACGTGTGAAAGAATATTAAGCCATTCAAAATAAGACACGGTAACACCTCCTGCATTAAGATACATATCAGGAATAATGAGCACATTTTTTTTCAATAATATATCTTCCGCTCCCGGTGTGCAGGGTCCGTTTGCTCCTTCAGCAATTATCTTGGCCTTTATTCTTGGTGCATTCTCCTCAGTAATCTGACTTTCCAATGCAGCAGGAATTAAAATATCACAATCAACTTCAAGAGCAGCTCCAGGTTTCTTTACCACTTTTCCTTTTGGATAAGTTAACAACGAACCCTTATCTGCTTTCCACTTCATCAGGTCTTCAAGATCTAATCCTTTTGGATTTAATACTGCGCAATCAATTTCAGCAACACCAACCAAAATTGCACCGGCTTCAACAAAAAACTTTGCGGAGTAATAACCTACGTTTCCTAATCCCTGAACAGAAATTCTTTTGCCTGCAATTCCAGGAGTTAATCCTATCTTCTTCATATCCTCTGCAATGTTCACTGCTTCCCGCGTTCCAAAATAAACGCCTCTACCGGTTGCTTCTCTTCTTCCATGCACGCCGCCATTCGAAATTGGTTTGCCTGTTACGCAGCCGTAACCATTTATTTCTCCAGGGTGAAATGCCAGATAAGTATCAACAATCCAACTCATTTCTCTCTCACCGGTTCCGTAATCGGGTGCCGGAACATCAATGCCGGGGCCTATAAAATTTTTCTTGATCAACTCCGTAGTATAACGGCGGGTGATGCGCTCAATGGTATCATCACTGTATAATTTTTTATTGATTTTAATTCCGCCTTTGGCACCGCCAAATGGTACATCAACAATAGCGCATTTGTAGGTCATCAAAGATGCAAGCGCCATTACTTCATCCTGATTAACGTCCATCGAATACCGAATACCGCCTTTACACGGAACGTTGTGCTGCGAATGCTGCACGCGGTATGCTTCAATTACTTCAACACTTTTTTTGCCCGACTTTTTATCTTCCACCACAACAGGAAACCGCATTTGATAAACGCTGTTGCAGGCTTTTATTTGATCCAACAATCCTTTATCGTAACTAAGATAAGCCGATGCTTTATCGAAATACTTTTCTACATTTTTAAAGAAGCTAATGTTACTGAGGTCACTTTTTTTGCTCATGAGTTTTTAGAGTTTATTTGTTTTTCCAGTTTAGAAATTTTCTTTTCCTGAAGAATTAAAAAAAATATAAGGCCGGCAAATATAGTAACCAGAATACTTACTACTACATACAAACTGTTTGATTGCCTTAAGAAATCATTCGCCTTTTCATCGATGCTGTTTTGCGCATTGATTGTAAATATGAATGCGGTAAACAGCAAGGTGAAAATTGTTTTTTTCATTTTAGTAAATTGATTTTTTTTGTTGAAAGAAAATACAGTTGCTGCTCTGTTTTCACAAGGGGATTCCTTTGGAGCATTTTTACTTGTCGGGAATATTTTTGCGTTGTTTGTTTTTCGAATTAAAAATTTCATTACCCCCTATTAATCTTAACTCCACAATTCTTCTTCTTGCAACCAATGTGCTCATCCAAATGGCAAGCATAATCCAACCAATTACAGCGGGATAAAATACCAAACGCAGATTGCTATCGAGATCGTAAGAGTTAAAACCCGGGTTGCCGCCGTTGCCGGGGTGCAATGAATCGGTTAGGCGCGGAACAATAAAAATGGCAGGAATAAAAATCGCATATAACATGACGTTTGTAACTGCCGCCACACGTGCTCTTTTATCCATGTCATCAATGGAGCCACGCAGTACAAAGTAGCCGAGGTAAAGTAAAAGACCTACTGCGGCACCCATTAGTTTGGGATCGTTTACCCACCATGCTCCCCACGTTACGCGCGCCCACAACATACCGGTTATCAAACCAAGGAATCCATAGAGCAAAGCGACGTTGGTGGCAGCTACTGCATAAACATCATCGCGAAGGTTAGCGGTTATCAAATATTTGATGCTGTAGTAGATCGAGATGCAGAGCATGGCCGTCATCCCAAACCACATGGGCACGTGAAAGAAAAGATTGCGGATTGATTCGTGCAGTATTTGAAGATCGGGCGCAGTAACAAAAAATCCTGCGATGAGGGTGTAAACCAGAAGAAGTACACAGAGAATTTTCCACCACCACTTGTATAAAATTGTCATTGTCTTTTTTGAGATAGTGCAAATGTATTGAATAAGGTTTAGGAATGGAAAATGGAAAGTTGAAAATTGAAAATGCAAAATCATGCGCCAGCTAATTTTCAATTTTCAACTTTCCATTTTCCATTTAATAATATTTTCATTTCCAAAAAAAACTCCATTCATGGGTAACGCATAGC
>JAJAYG010000093.1 GCA_026786335.1 Chitinophagales bacterium
ACCTGGATTAAAGCAGTGGCGGATGATGGCATCACCCAAGTTGCTGATTCATTTTATTATGTAGTGAATCCATTGGTAACAATTGCTGATCTTCCTGCAGGCGCTCTTGACGGAATCAATTATGTAAATGATTCAACTGTTACGCTCGTGCTTGTTGCACCAAACAAAAGTTTTGTTTATGCCATTGGAGATTTCAGCAACTGGCAGGTAACAGATAATGGTTACATGAATAAAACTATTGATGGTTCAAGATGGTGGATAACACTTTCAAATCTTTCACCTTTAAAAGAATACACCTATCAATTTTTGGTTGATGGAAATATTTTCATCGCCGATCCTTATGCTGATAAAATTCTGGACCCAAACAATGACTCCTACATTTCTGCAACAACCTATCCCAATCTTATTGGATACCCAACTGGAAAAGCAAACGGAATTGTTTCTGTTTTTCAAACAGCACAAACAGCTCACACATGGCAGGTAGATAATTTTCAAAAACCATCTGCAAATAACATGGTGGTGTATGAATTGTTAATACGTGATTTTATTGCAACACACAATTATCAAACGTTGATTGATACCATTAACTACATAAAGTCATTGGGAATAACTGCTATTGAGCTAATGCCTTTTAATGAGTTTGAAGGAAATGAAAGCTGGGGTTACAACCCCGATTTTTATTTTGCTCCCGATAAATATTACGGAACAAAAGATGCACTCAAAGATTTTATTGATGTATGCCATCAAAATGGAATTGCTGTAATTCAGGATATGGTTTTGAATCATTCATTTGGTCAATCTCCCATGTGTCAATTGTATTGGGATGGTGTTACCGGTGGTCCTTCAACTGATAATCCTTGGTTCAATTCTGATTGCGATGCAAGCACTCCGGGTTATCAAGGAAAACATCCTTATGGTGTTGGTTACGATTTTAATCATGAGAGTGATTACACCCACAAATTTGTTGATGATGTTTTAAAGTATTGGGTAACGGAATATAAAATTGATGGTTTTCGTTTCGATCTCTCCAAAGGATTCACACAAAAATATTCGGGAACCGATGTGGGTTTGTGGGGCGCTTATGATCAATCGCGAATTAATAATTTAGAAAGAATGGCAGATGCAATCTGGATGATTGATTCTTCTTCAACTTTAATTCTCGAACACTTTGCCGATAACAGTGAGGAAAAAGTTTTAAGCGCTTATGGCTTTTACCTATGGGGAAATATCGCTTATGGTTACAAACAAAGTGCAATGGGATATGCTTCGGGCGCCGATGTGGGTTGGATCAATTACAATTCACGCGGATGGGCTGCACCGCATGTGGTTGGCTATATGGAAAGTCATGATGAAGAACGCATTATGTATAACATTCTCAACTACGGTGGTTCAAATGCAAACTACAATGTAAAGCCGCTTGATACCGCTTTGAACAGAGTAAAACTTTCGGCCCTATTTTTTATTCCTGTTCCTGGCCCAAAAATGATCTGGCAGTTCGGTGAATTAGGGTACGACTATTCAATTAATTATAACGGAGGAAACACGGCAAACAAACCTATCAAGTGGGATTATTTTCAGGTGGGTCCACGAAAATGGTTGTATAATTTTTATGCTGCATTGAATGAATTGAAACGCGATAATCCGCTTTTTACAACAACAACTTTCACTCTTCTTGGAGGGAGTTTGAAAAAGAATTTACGATTGAACAGTGCCACACTCAATCTTGATATCGTTGGTAACTTCGATTTAGTTGCCGGTTCACAGTCTCCCTATTTTCAGCACACCGGTTGGTGGTATGAATATTTTACCGGCGATTCACTTTATGTGAGTGATGTAAATGTTCAACTCACACTAGATCCGGGTGAATACAGAATGTATTTCGATGTTAAACAGCAACAACCCGATTTAGGAAATGTTGGTGTTGATGAAATTGCGAATGCAAATGCTCTCAAGCTATTTCAGAATTTTCCGAACCCTTGCAACAGTGTTACAACAATTGATTTATATGTTGCAAGCGCAAACAGAACGCTCTTGCAATTATTTGATTTGAATGGAAGATTAATCGAAACAATTACTGACAAAAATTTTAAGCCGGGATATTACACGGTTGATTTTCCCGTAAGCCAACTTACAAGCGGAACTTACCTTTTGAAATTAATTTCGAATGGAAAAGAACAGGTGGTGAAGATGGAGGTGGTGAAATAGATTTTTAGAAATTTTATTTCCCGCAGATTACGCAGAGGTGCGCTGAGGTTTTAAGACTTAATCTGCGTACATCTGCACAATCTGCGGGAAACTTTTTAAAGTATCATTCCTTCACTACCATCTTCGTCACCATTCCATTCTCAAAAACAAATCGAATGAAATAAATACCATTCGAATAATTGTGGATGTCAATTGGAATTATTTTTCGCTCTGAATAAACTCCGGGCTGCATCAAAAAAACTTTTTCTCCCAATAGATTTTCAATTTCAATTTTAGTGCAACCGCCAACATCAATTCTGCAATTCAATACATCAGTCGCAGGATTAGGAAAAATTGAAATGCTTTTGTTC
>JAJAYG010000094.1 GCA_026786335.1 Chitinophagales bacterium
AGGTTGGTAAAAGTTGATCCCATTCTTTTTCACTATTGGCCGAGTATTAATGCAACACTTTTTATTCCTGCAAATACTATAAAAACATTTTATGAAAAATCAGTTCCGTTATTTAGCCCGGGTGATTTTTCGCTATTGGGTGTTTCACCGCATTGCCATCTGATTGGTAAAACCTGGAGTGTGTACATGACTTCGCCCGGCAATGCAGATACCACTCAATTACTTTGCATACCCAATTGGGATTTTCACTGGCAGGTGGGTTATGGATTTAAGAATTTAATTCACTGGAATTCTTCAGGCGGATACACACTGAGAGCAGAAGCTACTTATGATAACACATCGAACAACCCTAACAACCCAAACAATCCGCCGCTCGATATTTCATTAGGCGAAAGCACTACCGATGAAATGATGGTGGTCTTCTTTACCTATCTCGATTATTTGCCCGGTGATGAGGATATTGTTTTGGAAGGAAACGTGGGCATCAATCCTTTGTTGAATCAATCAACATCATTGAGGTTGTTTCCCAATCCTGCAATAGATCAGTTACAAGTTTCTGCCACATTACCCGTTGCTGATTTTAAAATAAATGTGATCAGCACCATTGGAGTAACCATGAAAACAATTGCTGCCGCAACAAAAAGCAACAGCACCTACACTACAAACATTGATGTGAGTGATTTGGCACCGGGAATTTATTTTATTGAACTGAATTCGGGTGCAGAAAAGGTGGTTAAGAAATTTGTGAAGCAGTAGAAAGAAGAATTCTTTTTAGAAATTATTTTTTTGAAATGAAAGGAAGGCGACTTCGCAGTCGCCTTCCTTTTTCCTGTTTTCCGCACTTTTAAAAATGCTCCTCTGAAACCCATAGCAGTATTGAGTTGATGTTTTAAAATGGGTGTTGCAAGGCTACCTTTGAGCATGTTTTTACGAAAATTAAAGAATCGTTTAGGCAGTAGTTCTATTCAAATAATTTCCAAAGTCAGAGGTAAGTATCATGTTATAAAAACAATTGGAAGTTCAGCTAACGAACAACAGATTCAAAAACTTTTATTGCTGGCAAAACAAGAGATAGCCCGACTCTCAGCACAAGGTGAATTCTGCCTGATAAATCCAATAAATCAATTGAAGTATTGTCAACCTTGTCTGTAATGAAACTTATCCAAATACGAGAATCTGATGGATTTGGATAAATGTTTAATAAGAGTTTTGAAGATGGTGGTTCATTTATGCCTATTACATTTGAGTCATACACATGTAATGAAAAATCACTAAAAACATTTGATGAAGAGGCAAAAGGTAAGTGAACGTATAAGGAATTACCTAGAAGGGTAGTTTTGATATATCAAATATTAGTTTTTATGGTTACAGTAAAAACATTACCGCTTTGTGACAATTGAAAATTTGACCATGGAACATCCGTGATAATTGTTGAAGCTGAATAAGCAAATTTCTCAGCTCTATACCAAGTATCAATTAACTGAGGGAATATTGAACCATAAGCGGCAGTGATGACATAAGTTCGAATGATTTCGATTCTATCAGCATTGCAATGTAAGTGTATTTGCAGAATAAACAAAGCTCTTTCAATTTTATTAGTAACCAAAAACTAAAAATAATCAAAAGATAATGTAAATTTGTAGCACTCAAATTATAAGCGATGAAGCGCACTTCCTCCTTACTTATTCTCTCCTTAATCTTTATTGTAAAAGCGAATGGTCAATTCACTTATCTGAATCCGAAGCCAAATGCATCATTCATTAATCCGCAAACAACAATTGCCATTAAGAATGGTGAACTCATTGATGAAGCATCGCTTCGCAAAAAAGAATTCATTGCGATAACAGGATCACTCAGTGGCAAACACGCTTATAGTTCGCGCCTTTCTGATGATGGTAAAACTATTATTGTTCATCCAACTCCAATTTTTAAATGTGGTGAAACTGTTACAGTGGAGCTTTATTCTAATCGCCTGAAAAAAAAGTCGGGTGAGTTGATACAAGGCACTTCTTTTTCATTTCAAATAAGAGAGGAGATTACTGCAGAGCAAGAAAAAAAATACAAGCAGGCATTGATGGCGTTTTATTCTCAGGAAGATATGGATGGTGATAATTCAAGTGCCGATCTTAGAACTGAAAACCTTGATTCACTTCCTACCTATGCAATCACTACAAACACTAATCCTGCGCCGGGTCAAATATTTTTTAAGAACATCAATAACTTTCTTCCTGTAGATACAAATGGCTTTGCCACCATCATTGAAAACAATGGCGATGTTACGTGGGCGCATAAACTTAAAACTGCCGGCATGGATTTTAAAATTAACTACAACGGTTACATCACCTATTTTGATGATTCAACAAAGTATTGGATTGTTCTTGATTCTAATTATGAAAAAATTGATTCTCTGCAATGCGGCAATGGTTTGGCAGCTTATGTAAATTCTCATGATGTAGCAATGTACTCAGATAAGCATTCACTGGTGCTTGTAAATGATGTGCGAACAATGGATCTCACACAATATGGTGGTAAGTCGAATGCAACTGTAACAGGAATAAAAATACAAGAACTTGATTCGGCAAAGGATGTAATATGGGAATGGAATGGATGGGATTACTTTAATGTGGATGATGCAGTTTCAACAGTAATTATTACAGGATATCTTGTTGATTATGTTCATTCCAATTCCGTATCGCGTGATAATGATGGAAACATTATTCTTTCCTCACGCAATCTTGATGAGCTAACTAAAATTAATCGCAATACTGATAGTATAATCTGGAGATTGAACGGTGAGAATAATCAATTCACTTTTATCAATGATAATATTGCCGAGCACTTTATTCATCAGCATGATGCACATCGGATTTCCAATGGAAATCTGATGCTTTTCAATAATGCTAATTTCCTTTCACCTCAAAAAAGCAGCAGTAAGGAATATGCCCTTGATGAAACGAATAAAACCGCAACGCTCATTTGGTATTATGAGC